>LBCX01000037.1 GCA_001657575.1 Bacteroidales bacterium Barb4 | reverse complement strand
CAAATGGTTCATCTGTCCTGTCAAACGGCTTGTTTGTCCTGTCAAATGGTTCATTTGTCCTGTCAAACGAGTTGTCTGTCTTGTCAAATGCCTTGTTTGTTCTGCCTAATAACCTATGTGCTTGGACGGATAGCTTATTTCCCTAACGAATAGAGACACTATGCTTCCTTAAGATCTGATTCAAGATTATCAATATACCTTTGCAATAAAATCTTGAATCCAATCAACAATTCTATACGCTCTTTTGTAGCATCTTTCTCTTGCTCCAACGCAGTTTTAATCGCTGTTAGCGTTACTTTGCATCCCTCTAACAGTGACTTTTTTTCTTCCTTAAGTTGTCTTTCTCTTTTTTTATTTAGGAAATAAAGTGTTCCACCACCTAAAATAACAGCAGGTGCAACAAATATTGCGCCTGCTATTGCAAGACCTCCTACCATTCCATATCCACCTACAGCAACAGCACCACCACCAAGAGCAGCGAGACCACTAGTGATCCCAGCCGCAGATGTCCCACCAGCTAGTATTGCAGATATTGATAAAGCCGCACCGCCAATAAGACCACCCCCAGTAGCTACACAAGCCAACTCATTACCAATTGGGCTATTAGAGGTTGTTCTATTCCTATTATTTAACGCTTCATTAGCTTCATTGAGGACATTCACAATATCTTTCATGATTTTTTTTCCTTCGTATTTTTAAAATCCAGTATAAATACATATTTATCATATCAGAAAGATTAATCCAGCGTGAAACTCAGCCCAAGCCCGCGGAGTTCGTGGAGCAATACGTTCAGGGATTCGGGGATGCCTGGTTGCGGCATGGGGTCGCCTTTCACGATGGCTTCGTAGGCTTTTGAGCGGCCGACAACGTCATCGGATTTGATCGTGAGTATTTCCTGAAGGATATGTGCCGCACCGAAGGCTTCCAATGCCCAGACTTCCATTTCCCCGAAACGCTGTCCGCCGAACTGGGCTTTACCGCCCAGCGGCTGCTGCGTAATCAGTGAGTAGGGACCGATGGAACGGGCGTGCATCTTGTCGTCCACCATGTGTCCCAGTTTCAGGAAGTAGGTGATCCCTACCGTTGCCGTCTGGTCGAAGCGTTCGCCCGTGCCGCCGTCATAGAGGTAGGTCTTTCCGTTGCGGGGGATACCGGCTTTGTCCGTCCATTCGTTCAGGTCATCCAGCGAGGCACCGTCGAAAATCGGGGTGGCAAACTTCACGTTCATCTTTCTGCCTGCCCAGCCCAAAACGGCTTCAAATATTTGTCCGAGGTTCATGCGAGAAGGCACACCCAGCGGGTTGAGGCAAATATCAACGGGCGTACCGTCTTCCATGAACGGCATATCCTCCTGACGGACAATCTTGGAAACGATGCCCTTGTTGCCGTGACGACCCGCCATCTTGTCGCCCACCTGTATCTTACGCTTCTTGGCTATATATACTTTCGCCATCTGCACGATGCCTGTTGGCAGTTCGTCGCCTATCGTGATGTCAAATTTCTTGCGCCTCAGTTCGGCATCCAACTCTTTGAATTTCTTCAGGTAGTTGATAATCACCATTTTAATCAGTTCGTTCTTCTCGTTGTCTGTCGTCCATTTGCTTACCTGAACGATATTGTAGTCCAACTCTTCCAACGCCCTGCGGGTGAATTTGGTGCCTTTGGGGATTACCTCCGCATTCAGGTAGTCCTTAACGCCTTGCGAGGTTTTATTGCTTGTTAGCACCATCAGTTTGTCAATCAGCAAGCCTTTCAGTTTAGCTTCCTTTTCTTCGTACTCCTCATCTATTTTCGGAAGAATGGCTTTGTCGGTCAGGCGCGATTTATTCTTTTTCTTTGCCGCTCTTGAGAACAGACTTGTATCTATTACCACGCCGCGCAAGGAGGGGGTGGCTTTCAGGGAAGCGTCTTTCACATCGCCTGCCTTGTCACCGAAAATGGCGCGCAGGAGTTTTTCTTCGGGCGAAGGGTCAGATTCACCTTTCGGGGTAATCTTGCCGATCAGGATGTCGCCCGGTTCAACGTGCGCCCCGATGCGGATGATGCCCCTTTCGTCCAAATCCTTAGTGGCTTCTTCACTTACGTTGGGGATGTCCGAGGTGAGTTCTTCCATACCGCGTTTAGTTTCGCGGACTTCAAGGATGTATTCGTCCACGTGCACGGAGGTAAAGAAGTCCTCACGCACTACGCGCTCGTTCAGCACGATGGCATCTTCGTAGTTGTAGCCTTTCCAAGGCATGTACGCCACCATCACGTTTCGCCCGAGTGCCAGCTCGCCGTCCTGCGTGGAATAGCCTTCGGTCAGGATGTCTCCCGCCGTCACCCGCTGACCTGTTTTGCAGACGGGGCGCAAGTCCACCGTTGTGCTTTGGTTGGTTTTACGCCATTTGGGGATGATATAAGATTTGATTGAATCGCCGAAACTTACAAATTCTTCGTTTTTCGTGCGGTCATATTTAATCTTGATGCAGGTGGCGTCAACGAATACGACCTCACCCTCACCTTCGGCGGTAATCTGTGTGCGCGAATCTCTTGCTACTTGGGCTTCAATACCCGTTCCCACAATGGGTGCGTCCGGACAAACCAAAGGCACTGCCTGCCGCATCATGTTTGACCCCATCAAAGCACGGTTTGCATCATCATGTTCCAAGAACGGAATCAGCGAGGCGGCGATGGATGCAATCTGCGTCGGCGATACGTCCATCAAATCCACTTCGCCGGAGGGTACTACCGGAAAGTCGGCTTCCTGCCTTGATTTAACTTTATTGTCAATGAATTTCCCTTCGGCATTCAACGAGGCATTTCCCTGCGCGATAGTCTGTTTTTCTTCTTCCTCGGCGGTATAATAGGACAAGCCCTGCGGGGAGAAATCCACTTTCCCACCCGTCACCTTGCGATAAGGCGTGGCAATAAAGCCCAAGTCATTGATTTTGGCATATACGCAAAGGGAAGAGATCAAACCGATGTTGGGACCTTCGGGCGTTTCAATCGGACAAAGCCGCCCGTAGTGCGTATAGTGAACGTCGCGCACCTCGAAACCGGCACGTTCCCGCGACAAACCACCGGGACCTAATGCCGACAAGCGGCGTTTATGAGTTATCTCTGCCAACGGATTGGTCTGATCCATGAACTGCGACAAAGCATTCGTTCCGAAAAATGAATTAACCACCGAAGAAATAGTCTTCGCATTAATCAAATCAATCGGCGTAAATACTTCATTGTCACGCACATTCATGCGTTCACGCACCGTGCGGGACATACGTGCCAATCCTACGCCGAACTGGTTGTATAACTGTTCCCCTACTGTGCGCACGCGGCGGTTGCTCAAATGGTCAATATCATCCACAATAGCCTTGGAGTTAATCAACTCAATCAGATATTTGATGATTTCAATAATATCTTCTTTTGTCAGCACCTTCACCTCGTTGCTTGTGGTGAGTCCTAACTTTTTATTGATACGGTAACGCCCCACTTCGCCCAAATCGTAGCGTTTTTCGGAGAAGAAGAGGTTCGTGATGACTTCACGCGCACTTGCTTCATCTGCCGGCTCGGCGTTACGGAGTTGTCGGTAGATATAAAGGACGGCTTCTTTTTCGGAGTTACTGGGGTCTTTTTGAAGTGTGTTATAGATAATGGCATAATCCGAGAGGTTCTGGTCTTCGCGGTGCAACAGTACGTGCTGCGTTCCCGATTCCAAAATTTCCTCAATACTTTCTTTTGTAAGTACCGACTCGCGGTCAATGATCACGTCATTACGTTCAATGGAAACCACTTCGCCCGTGTCTTCATCCACAAAGTCTTCCACCCAAGTTTTAAGTACACGGGCAGCCAATTTACGCCCGATCAGTTTTTTCATACCGGTCTTCGTAACCCTTACTTCTTCCGCCAAATTGAAGATTTCGAGAATGTGCTTGTCGCTTTCAAAGCCGATAGCTCGCAAAAGGGTGGTTACGGGTAATTTCTTTTTTCGGTCGATATAGGCATACATCACATTGCTGATGTCCGTTGCAAATTCGATCCATGAACCCTTAAACGGGATGATACGCGCAGAGTACAACTTCGTGCCGTTCGCATGGGTACTCTGACCGAAGAATACGCCGGGCGAACGGTGCAATTGCGATACGACCACACGCTCTGCCCCGTTGATAACAAATGTTCCCCTTTCTGTCATATACGGAATCGGGCCTAAATACACGTCCTGAATGACCGTATCAAAATCTTCGTGATCGGGGTCTGTACAATACAGTTTTAACTTTGCTTTTAACGGCACGCTGTAAGTCAGTCCGCGAGCAATACATTCTTCAATAGTATAGCGGGGCGGATCAATATAATAATCTAAGAACTCCAACACGAAGTTGTTGCGGGTATCTGCTATCGGAAAGTTCTCGGCAAACACCTTATACAGACCCTCTTTTTTCCTTTTTTCGGGTGGTGTGTCAAGTTGAAGAAAGTCTTGGAATGACTTCAATTGCACTTCAAGAAAGTCCGGATACGGCAGGGGATTCTTTATCGAAGCAAAATTAATTCTTTGATTTACAGCTGTTGAAGACATTTAGTAAGGGTTTAATTGAACTTAATGGGAAAATAGACACAAAAAGGTTAAGAGTCTCCGTTTGACCGGAACTCTTAACCATTCACCTGACTGACAGGCTAATGCATATTATTTAAGCTCAACTTCCGCTCCTGCGTCTTCCAAGCTTTTCTTTAATCCTTCTGCGTCTGCCTTGGGTATGCCTTCTTTGATGTTGCTCGGAGCACTATCCACTAAATCTTTGGCTTCTTTCAAACCAAGGCCTGTCAGTTCTTTTACCAACTTAACGATAGCCAATTTGTTTGCGCCCGGTCCTTTCAATACTACATCAAAGGAAGTTTTTTCTTCTTCTGCCGGCGCGGCGGCTGCGGCGGGACCTGCTACGGCAACAGCTGCGGCTGCCGGTTCGATACCATATTCTTCTTTAAGGATTGTAGCCAGTTCGCTAACTTCTTTTACGGTTAAGTTTACTAATTGTTCAGCAAAAGCTTTCAAATCTGCCATTTTTGTATGATTTTAATGATTTATTTATCTGTTTACTCTAAAGACTAAAAAATTATCTTTCTTCCAACGTCTTCAATATGCCAAGGATTGTTTGTCCTGATGATTGCAGAGCGGAAATCACGTTCTTCGCAGGAGATTGCAACAAGGCAACAACATCTGCAATAAGTTCGTTCTTGCTCTTGATATTAACCAAAGCATCCAAGTGTTCTGCACCGATATAGAAACTTTCCTGCACGTATGCAGCTTTCAATTTCGGCTTTAATTCTTCCCCCTTTTTTGCATCCTTCGTGAAATCCTTTATCAGGCGGGCGGGAACATTTGCCAAGTGTGAAAACATCACGGCGGTACTGCCTTTAAGGGCAACATCCAGCGGCGAGAAATCACCGTCAACGCTGTCCAATGCTTTTTTTAGCAGCGTGTTCTTAACTACGACCAACTTAACCTCACGTTTGAAACATTCCCTTCTCAAATTACTTGTCTTCGCAGCATTCAATGCTTCGATGTCAGTCAGGTAGAAATGGGGATATTCCTTTAATGTCGTGGTTAATTGTTCTATAATTACGTTTTTATCTTCCTTTCTCATTGCTCAATCGTTTTATTAAATTTCATCAACTGATTTCGGTTCTATTTTCAGACCCGGACTCATAGTACTTGAAAGATAAATACTCTTTATATACGTACCCTTTGCCGCTGCCGGCTTAAGTTTAATCAAAGTAGAGATAAACTCCTTGGCGTTGTCGCGAATCTGATCAGGCGTAAAAGATACTTTCCCTACAGATGTATGAACAATACCAGTCTTATCCACTTTAAAATCAATTTTGCCCTGCTTCACTTCCTTGATGGCGTTACCTATTTCATTGGTAACCGTTCCGCTCTTGGGGTTAGGCATCAAACCGCGCGGGCCTAATACTCTCCCTAATGCACCGATTTTACCCATGATAGCCGGCAACGTAATGATAACATCAACGTCAGTCCAACCGCCTTTGATTTTATCAATGTACTCATCCAATCCAACATAATCAGCTCCTGCTGCCGTAGCTTCGGCTTCCTTATCGGGCGTACACAATGCGAGAACTCTGACTTGCTTTCCGGTTCCGTGAGGCAGTGAAACCACGCCTCTTACCATCTGGTTGGCTTTACGGGGATCAACACCCAAACGAACATCCACATCTACCGAAGCATCAAATTTCACAACAGTAATTTCCTTTACCGCCGCAGATGCCTCTTTCAATGTATAGACCTTCCCGGGTTCAATCTTGCTTAAAGCCAACTTCTGATTCTTTGTAAGTTTACTCATCTTGATTGATTTTTTTAATTATTACCCGGAAATGTTCCCTTAACCGAGATGCCCATACTCCTTGCCGTACCGGCTACCATCTTCATGGCGGAATCTATGGTAAAGCAGTTCAAATCGACCATCTTGTCTTCTGCTATCGTCTGTACCTGTTCCCACGTAATTTCGGCAACCTTCTTACGGTTGGGTTCGGCAGACCCGCTCTTTTGCTTGGTCACTTCCAACAATTGGATAGCCACCGGAGGGGTTTTAACAATAAACTCGAACGTCTTATCGGCATAGTAAGTGATAATTACAGGTAATATCTTACCGGCCTTTTCCTGAGTCCTGGCATTGAATTGCTTGCAAAACTCCATAATATTGATACCCTTGGAACCTAAAGCGGGTCCTACAGGGGGAGAAGGGTTTGCTGCTCCTCCTTTAATTTGCAATTTAATTTGTCCGGCAACTTCTTTAGCCATTTTTTTACAATTTTAATATAAACATCAGTAACATAAAGAAAGAGAAGCGGTACTTTCCGTAACAAAAGCACTATTCTTTCTCAACTTGTAAATAACCCAACTCAAGCGGTGTTTTACGTCCGAAGATTTTAACCATCACTTTGAGTTTCTTTTTCTCGGCATTGACCTCTTCTATAATTCCGCTGAAACCGTCAAAAGGACCGAAAGTCACCTTCACCGTATCACCGACATGGAATTGAACATCCAAATCTTCCTGTTGTTCCTTCAATTCGTCCACCGTACCTAAAATACGGCTGACTTCAAAAGGACGCAAAGGTACCGGAGTGTCTGACCCGCCCAAAAAACCAATGACACTGGGAGTATTTCGCAACCGATGGGGAACTTCGCCTACCAAAGCCGCTTCTATCAATACGTATCCCGGCAAATAGGCTCTTTCTTTCATCACCTTTTTACCGTTCCGTATCGTAAAAGTCTTCTCCGTAGGAATAAGTACCTGTGAAATATACTCACTCAAGTCAGTATTTTTCATTTCGGCTTCAAGATACTCTTTCACCTTGTTCTCCTTACCGCTTATGGCTCGCAGAACATAAAACTTTTTGGGGATATCAGACATGTTTGATGCGCTTGTTTAGAAAATTTTCTCGTAGATGAAGCGCATAATGCCTTCAAAGCCCAAGTCAATAACAAAAATGAGCACTGCAATGATAAGGGAAGCAAACATAACCACTACAGCACTAGCAGAAAGGTCCTTTCTTGTAGGCCAAGAAACTTTATAGACAAGTTCGTTATAAGAGTCCTTAATACTATCAATAATCTTTTTCATGATCTGTTATTTCTTGCACGGAAGGAGAGGCTCGAACTCCCGACACCTGGTTTTGGAGACCAGTGCTCTACCGACTGAGCTACTTCCGTAAAATAGCCGGCTTTTAAGACCGGCTAATCAATATTAATTAGTCCAATAACTCTGTAATCTGACCGGCACCGACCGTGCGACCTCCTTCACGAATAGCAAAACGCAAACCTGTGCTGCAAGCTACCGGATAAATCAGTTCAATCTCAATGGTCACGTTATCGCCTGGCATAACCATTTCAGTTCCTTCCGGCAACGTAATTTCTCCCGTTACATCCAATGTACGGATATAGAACTGCGGACGGTATCTGTTGTGGAACGGTGTGTGACGACCACCTTCTTCCTTTTTCAGGATATATACCTCAGCTTTTACTTTGGAGTGAGGTTTAACCTTGTTCGGGTGGGTGATTACCATACCGCGTTTGATTTCGTCCTTATCAATACCGCGAAGCAGCAAACCAACGTTATCACCAGCCTGACCGTTGTCCAATATCTTACGAAACATTTCAACGCCTGTTACAACAGACTTTTTACCTTCTGCACCTAAACCGATGATTTGAACTTCTTCACCCGTTTTGATGATACCTGTTTCAATACGACCCGTAGCTACTGTACCACGACCCGTAATAGAGAACACGTCTTCCACCGGCATCAAGAAGGGTTTGTCCACTTCACGCGGAGGAATTGGAATCCATGTATCACAAGCATCCATCAATTCCATCACCTTGTCTTCCCATTGAGCGTCGCCATTCAATCCACCAAGAGCAGAACCACGGATAACCGGAGTGTTGTCGCCGTCAAAGTCATAGAATGAAAGGAGTTCCCTCATTTCCATTTCGACCAAATCCAACATTTCTTCATCGTCCACAGAGTCGCACTTGTTCATGAAAACAACCAGTCTCGGAACGTTTACCTGACGAGCCAGCAAAATATGTTCGCGTGTTTGAGGCATAGGGCCATCGGTAGCGGCAACTACAATGATGGCACCGTCCATCTGAGCGGCACCTGTTACCATATTCTTCACATAGTCGGCGTGTCCCGGACAGTCAACGTGCGCATAGTGACGGTTAGCCGTCTGATACTCCACGTGAGCCGTATTGATTGTAATACCTCTTTCTTTTTCTTCAGGAGCATTGTCAATAGAGTCGAATGAACGAATTTCAGAAAGGCCCCTCTTTGCCAATACTGTGGTGATAGCAGCGGTCAAAGTTGTTTTGCCGTGGTCAACGTGACCAATCGTACCAATGTTTACGTGTGGTTTCGACCTGTCAAATTTTTCTTTTGCCATGATTTAATTTTTATTTATTTGATTAATGATCATAATTTCTGTAAATCCTCCATTCTCCTTATTTGAGCCGGTGCCGAGATTTGAACTCGGGACCTCTTCCTTACCAAGGAAGTGCTCTACCACTGAGCTACACAGGCAAAAAATTTGGAGCGGAAGACGGGACTCAAACCCGCGACCCTCAGCTTGGAAGGCTAATGCTCTATCAACTGAGCTACTTCCGCAAAGCAACGATTAACATTAATCCGTTAATCATTCGTATCGTGGGCAGTGATGGATTCGAACCACCGAAGGCGAAAGCCAGCTGAGTTACAGTCAGCCCCATTTGGCCACTCTGGTAACTGCCCGATACAGTTATATATGTGAGAAAACGATACTAAATTTTCAACCGTCCACTTCTAACCGCTGTCTGATTTTCTTTGAGGCGAAACGGTCACAAAATTACAGCATATTTCTTGCAAACCAAATCTTATCCTTTCTTTTTATTTGATTCTGCTTTTTTCCTTGATTTTAACCAACTGCTTTTCCAGAGCGGCAACACTTTCGTCTATTGATTCCTCGAATGTATCACTTGTTTTTTCCGCAAAACAATCTCCATTCTTTATTTTTAACGAAATTCCCACGTGTTTGTTCAAGGCAGATTCCGGTTTTATCAATTTCAGTGTCACTTCCGCCGTGAGTATGTCATCGTAAAACTTACCCAACTTGGATACTTTCTTCTGAATGAACGCTTCCAACTGTTCAGAAGCATCAAAATGAATGGCTTGAATTCGAATGTCCATAATTACCTCTTTTTTTTCGCTCGAGGATGAGCATGATACACTTTTTTTAACTCTGCAAAGGATGTATGCGTATAAATAGCAGTAGAAGTCAGACTGCTGTGTCCGAGCAACTCTTTCACGGCGTTCAATTTGGCACCGTTATTCAGCATACTTGTAGCAAACGAGTGACGTAATATGTGCGGACTACGCTTCGCTAACGTAGGAATATCTCCCAACCTCTTTTTTACTACCCCGTAAACAGTCTGTACACTAACCGGCTCCCCGTTCTTTTTCAACAAAAGCCACTCACTTGTGCCGCCTCCGATTTCCCTGTTCCGAAGGGCGGTATAAGCCGTCAGGCTCTCCTTCAATCTTGTGGCAAAAGGTATCAGCCGTTGTTTATTGCGCTTGCCAGTCACCTTTATGACCATTGCTTCATAATCAACGTCCCTGTTTCTTATGCCAACCAATTCCGAACGGCGCATACCGGTTTCATACAGCAACTCCATAATCAAACGGTCTCTTACCCCCTCAAAATCATCGTCAAACCCGTCCCCGTCAAGCAACCCGCCTAACTCTTTTTCTCTGACAAAATAAGGCAAAGGCTTCTTCATCTTCGGACCTGTTACCAACCGCACCGGATTTACAGAAACGATCTTCTGTTTTACAAGGTATTTAAAAAAGGACTTCAAAGAACTCAACTTCCTATTGACAGATGCAGGGGCAGAACGGGCATCCATCAAGCAAACAATCCAATTCCGTATAATATCCGCATCTGTCAGAACAAGGTCAAACTCCCCCTCCTGACAGATTTTCACAAATTCCTCAAACTGATGAAGGTCACACTCATAAGCCGTCACCGTATGTTCGGAATACGCCCGCTCATACCGAAGATAATCCAGAAACTCATCAATAACCATATTCCGTCACATATATTAAGTGCGACGAACAGACTGAAAAAAAAGGCTCAATCTTCCGCCTGTTGCAACTTCTGCACGTAAACGGCACGCATACCTTGCTTTCTTTTCTCTACAGAAGGCTTTATAAAAGCCTGACGGCTTCTGAGTTCTTTTATAATCCCCGTTTTTTCAAACTTTCTCTTAAACTTTTTCAGCGCCTTTTCAATGTTTTCGCCTTCTTTCAGTGGTACAACGATCATACTTTATTATTATAACTGGTAAATATTATTATCTGTAAAAACGGTTGCAAAAGTACAGATTGTTTCTATCTGTACAACACTTTCCGAAAAATAATCAGGGCAAACGCATGGAAAAAGCCGGCAGGTTCGCTATAAAAAGGTTCAATTAATTGAAAATAAGTCTGATATAGTTTTTTTGTTCTCGCGAGTGTTTATATATTTGTCTGATAATCATAAATATAACATTAGATGAATATTTCAGAATTTGCAAGCAATCTGCCTGACCGTCGTCAAGAATTTAAGATTCGCCACTTATCAGCCGGCATCATTTTCATTACGGTTGCAGCCGTCATTTGCGGAGCAGAAGATTGGGATGACATCGGGTATTCCGGTCATTGCAGGGAATCCTTTTTCAGAAGATGCCTCCTTCTTCCCGACGGGAATCCTTCTCATGACACCTTTAACCGTTTTTTCTCCGGTTTTTAATCTCAAGGTCATGGAAAGCCGGTTTCGTATCTGGGTCAAGACGCTTTGTCCGGAGCGCACCGGATTAGTATCAATAGACGGAAAAACAATTTGCGGAGCAAAGCAAGGATGAAAAAGTGTATTCCATATGACTGGTGTATTTTGTCATGCCGGCGGCGCCAGTTTGGGACAGATACGCACAGGTGAAAAATCCAATGAGATAACAGTCGTTCCCGGACCCATTAAAGTGTCGGGCTTGGAGGATTGTACTGTCAGTATTGATGCCGACGGGATGCTGGCAGCACACAGCCGGTGAAACAATCAAATCCAAAGCGGATTTAAAGAATAATCAACACGAACTTTACGAAGCAACAGAGGATACGTTCCGTTTTCAACCGGCAAAGGAGATAGTGTAGGTAGTGAAGAACTGGACTTTGGTCATGACCGGATTGAAAACAGAACGTGTCATATATCAACAGATATGAAGCGGATAAATGGAAAAATGCAGGGACATTAGTCAGGATAATCCCAGAACGTTATGATAAAACGTTTCAAAGAGAGGAAAAAACAATGCCCTGGTATTATATATCATCAAGCAAAACAGGTAACACCGGCTTTTTAATGCGCTTGTCCGCCCGCATTGGGGTATCGAAAGCAGGCTCTGCCGGTTGCCGGATGTTGTTATGGGAGAAGACGCTTCCGGAAAAAAGAGTGAAGAACCCGCCTTAGAACCTCCCGGCAGTCTTTAAAACGGCTGTGACGATGCTCAAAAACTATAAACCGCAGAAAGGCAAACCGGGCATTAAAAACAAAACGTAAAACAGGCGGATGGTCGGATGAACATCCTATTGCCATGACGGGTATGGAGACTTCTTGACCTGTTTTCATGCGGTTGACCTGTTTTTTAGCTATACATTTCTGACAGACTCAACTATAATCCTACCTTTGCGGGGAAAAATTTTAAGCAAAAGATGAAGTACAATACCGAAGAAAAGAGACTGGCAATGCCTGAATACGGGCGTAATATACAACACATGGTAGATCATTGCCTTGCCATTCAGGACAGGGGAGAGCGCAAACGTTGCGCTAACAGCCTTATCAACATCATGGGAAATATGTTTCCGCACCTCCGCGATGTGAACGACTACAAACATATCCTTTGGGATCACCTCGCCATCATGGCTGATTTCAAGCTCGACATAGACTACCCCTACGAAATTATCAAGAAGGAAGACCTCTACAGCCGCCCTCCGCGTATCCCCTACGCCCGTACCCGCATCCGCTACCGTCACTACGGCAAGACTACCGAGCTGATCATAGCCAAGACCGCCGCCATGAACGAAGGAGATAAAAGGAAATACCTCTCCGGTCTGGTAGCCAACTACATGAAGAAGTCCTATTTCACATGGAACAGAGAAACCGTTGACGACCGCAAGATATTCAGCGACCTCGAAGAACTATCCGGCGGTGCCGTCCGCCTCGACGAAGAACACCTCAAGCTCATGGAAAACCGTGACATACTGACTCTCGCACGAAGCAACTCAATCTCTGGCAACAACAAGAAAAACCATTCGCGCAAAGGACGATGAGTTCATTTGTCATAGAAGGCGGGCACAAGCTTTGCGGAGAAATCACCCCGCAAGGAGCCAAGAACGAAGCATTGGAAGTCATCTGCGCCGTGCTTCTCACTCCCGAAAAAGTCACGTTGCGCAATATCCCCGATATACAGGATGTCAATAATCTGATCTGCCTCCTGTGCGACATGCAGGTGAAAGTTGAACACCCCGCGCGAGATACGTACACCTTTCAGGCGGACGAAGTGGATTTTGATTATCTGCTTACCGATGACTTCCTTCGCAGAAGCGCATCGCTCAGAGGCTCGGTGATGATTGCCGGTCCTTTGATTGGTCGTTTCGGCAGGGCATTGATACCAAAGCCGGGGGGGGACAAAATCGGTCGCCGCCGTTTGGATACGCATTTCACCGGCATTCGGAAGCTCGGTGCCACTTTCATCTACAACGAACATCGGCAGTTGTATGAAGTGGAAGCCAAACACTTGAAAGGTACCTATATGCTGCTGGATGAAGCCTCCGTAACGGGGACAGCCAATATTCTCATGGCAGCCGTCCTTGCCGAAGGAACGACCACCCTGTACAACGCCGCCTGTGAACCCTACATCCAGCAGCTTTGCCGTATGCTCAACCAAATGGGCGCTCGTATATCAGGCATCGGCTCCAACCTGCTGACCGTTGAAGGAGTCCGTACATTGGGCGGCACCGACCACACCCTTTTCCCCGACATGATAGAGGTAGGCAGCTTCATCGGCATGGCAGCCATGACAGGCTCCGACTTGCTCATTAAACATGCAGGCTACCGGCAGTTGGGGATAATCCCCGACTCCTTCCGCCGCTTGGGCATCATCGTAGAGCAGAAAGGCGACGACGTCCATATCCCCGCCCATACCTCTTACGAAATAGACACCTTTATCGACGGTTCCATACTGACAGTAGCTGATGCCCCCTGGCCCGGACTGACACCTGACCTGCTCAGTGTCTTTCTCGTCGTGGCGACACAAGCCGCCGGCAGTGTGCTCATTCACCAGAAGATGTTTGAAAGCCGCCTTTTCTTCGTTGATAAACTGATAGACATGGGAGCGCAAATCATCCTCTGCGACCCGCACCGTGCTACGGTCATCGGCTTGGGCAACCGCTTCCCTCTCCGCAGCTCCACAATGGCATCACCTGACATACGCGCCGGCATTGCCCTGCTCATAGCCGCCCTCAGTGCCGAAGGCACCAGCCTCATCAACAACATCGATCAGATAGACCGCGGCTATCAGGACATAGACAAACGCCTGAACAGCATAGGCGCACACATCAAGCGGATGTAACGGTTAGCAACGTGATACGCGAAGAAGAAGTAAACAAGATAGGTCGTTTCGGCAAGCCTCACGGCGTAAAAGGGGAGATACCCCTGTTTACGGCAAGCGATGTGTTTGACGACGAAGCCGCTTGTCCGCCGTACATCGTATGCTGCATGGACGGCATACTGGTGCCCTTCTTCATTGAAGAGTATCGCCGCAAGGGCAGCACCGCCGTCCTGCTGAAGTTGGAATATATCGACAGCGAGGAAGCCGCCAAGGAGTTGTCCAATCGCGACGTCTATTATCCGACAGATGAGGCAGGCGGGAGCAATCCGGCAGACGGCATGACGTGGGACAGCCTGACAGGCTACACCGTGTCCGACCGTGCAAGCGGTCTCTTGGGCAAGATAACAGATGTGGACGACACCACCCTGAACGTGCTGCTACGCATCGACTACAACGGAAAGGAACTGCTCTTCCCTGCCGCCGAAGAGTTGATTCTGTCAATAGACCATACAAACAGACAAATGACAATATCCCTCCCCGACGGTTTGACGGGGCTGTAAACAAAGGAAGATCAAGATGGAAAAAGACAATCTGAATCAGAAAATGAAGGCGCTGTGGCTTCGGTTGCGCTTCAAATACAAACTCTCTTTCTTCAATGAGAATGCATTGGAGGAAGTCTGGTCAATCCGCCTGTCGCAGATGACGGTAATCGGTATGCTGGCAGTCTTTGCCTTCATCCTCATCGTGGTGACATCAATGATAATCATCCTGACCCCCATACGGAACTACCTGCCCGGCTATATGGACGTGGAGATGCGCAAGGAGATTGTGAATAACGTCGTCCGTGCCGATTCGCTGGAGCGTATGCTGTCCGTCCAGTCCGTCTATCTGGAGAATATTGTCGGCATCCTGAGCGGCAACACTCCGCTGGACTCCATCCGCCGGATAGACACCGCCGCCTTCTCCAATCCCAACTACGAGATACCTCGCGGGAAAAAGGAAGCCGACTTTGTCGCCACCTATGAAGAGGAGGAACGATTCAACCTGACAAGTCTCAACCCCAACCCCTCCGCTTCCGACTGTATCTTCTTCTACAAACCCGTTCGGGGTGTCGTCTCCGCCGCTTTCAATGCGGACATCCGCCACTACGGGATAGACCTCGTCACAGCCCCCAAGGAGAGCGTGCTGGCAACGTTGGCAGGTACGATTATCTTCACCGGCTACGACCCCAACTTTGGCAACGTGATACAGATACAGCACAAGAACGGCTTCCTCTCCGTCTATAAGCACAACGCCCTGCTCCTCAAAGAGACCGGCGACATCGTAACGGCAGGCGAAGCCATCGCCCTCGTCGGCAACACGGGAAAGCTCTCCACAGGTCCGCACCTCCACTTTGAGCTGTGGTTCAAAGCCCAACCCGTTGACCCCGCCGAATACATCGTGCTCTAAATCAGGGTAATCGCATCAGAAATAAAAGGCAATGCTAATTAGGTGTATTCCTTTTATAATATTTGCAAGAAAAAGCGTATGACTCGTCCCAAATGCAGCAGTGAAAAAGATAAAATCGGGTTTTGCCAAAGGCAGGCAGCGTTATAAATGCAAAGACTGCGGATATAATTATACGGTTAATGAAAGTCGACAGCCAAGCCCGATTTGATAAAGAAACAGGCTCTCCGCCTGTACCCTGAAGGCTCGGGCTTCCGTTCAATCGGAAGACTGTTGGGAGTAGGCAACGTTTCGGTCTTGAACCGGATCAGGAAATTCGGAAAAGAAACACGGGAACTTAATGTGGAAAGCAAAGAGGCAGAGACTGTAGAAGTTGACGAAATGCATTCATGCACAGGTTCAAAAAAACTGTTGTTGGATATGGATTGCCGTTGAGAGAACGGGAAAAAAGTTCCCTGATTTTGTCATCGGAGACAGAAGCAGTCAAACGGCCGGAAAGTTTTGGAACAAAATAAAACACCATGACATGAACA
>LBCX01000004.1 GCA_001657575.1 Bacteroidales bacterium Barb4 | reverse complement strand
CGGGACTGACACCCCTTAACTTCCTGCCGTCAAGACAAATCTGTTTTTCTGACAGAAGTCCGATTAAATCCCTGCCATGATTCGTCAGGCACTCACGCAGCAAATCCGGCTCCAGGCTGGAGAATACACGGTTGAAGGTGTCATGGGAGGGAATACCATTCGCCAGAGGGATCATTTCTTTCAAAAACCGCTCGCGGGTATTGCCAGACAAAACCATGTCTTCATAATCTTCACCATGACTCAAACAAGTTAAAAGATCTGTTGGCAGGATGTCCGAGAGCTTGTGAAAACATTTTTTCTCCATGCGAAAGTCCTCTATGGAACTTGGATAACTATATATTGAGTCCATAAATCAAAGATAGCAATTTCGTGCGTTTGCCCTGGTTTACCCTGAAGCCAAGCCGTCGGCAGATGAATATTATGTTACCTTTGCGGCGTTTTGGTTAAAAAAATACAGTTGATGAAAGAAATAAGCCCGGAAGCCTGTTTGCTTCATACCCCTTTCGAAAAAAAGGATGCGTACAGCGCACTGGCGATGCCTGTTTATAATAATGTGGCTTTTGAGTTTGACACGGCGGAAGCAATGGAGGAGGCTTTTTGCGGACGGACGACGGATCATGCCTACTCCCGCATTACGAACCCGACGGTGCAGTATTTTGAAAAGCGGGTGCAGGTGATGACGGGCGCGCAGGGCGTGACCGCTCTCAATTCGGGCATGGCGGCTATTGCCAATACGCTGATAAATATAGCCGGACAGAGTGCCAACATTGTTACTTCGCCGCATCTTTTCGGGAATACCTATTCCTTTTTGAACCGCACATTGGCGGGCTTCGGCGTGGAAGTCCGCTTTTGTGACCTTACCGACCTTTTGGCTGTCCGAAAAGCGGTTGACAACAAGACTTGCGGCATTTTTCTGGAAATAATAACCAATCCGCAGCAGGAGGTTGCCGATTTGCCGGCTTTGGCGGCGATAGGGGAGGAGAGGGGCGTCCCGCTGATTGCCGATACCACGATTGTCCCGTTCACCACCTTCCGCGCGAAAGACTTCGGGGTGCATATCGAGATAGTTTCTTCCACGAAATACATATCCGGCGGTGCTACGAGCTTGGGCGGATTGATACTTGATTACGGCACGTTCGACTGGAGCCGTTCCCCCATCTTGGAATCGTGGGCGGCGGATTTCGGTACGCAAAACGCCTTTACCGCCCGTCTCCGCAGGGAAATTCACCGGAACATGGGGGCGTATATGACTCCGCAGGCGGCTTACATGCAGTCGCTGGGCTTGGAAACGCTCAACATACGCTTTGCAAGACATGCGGCGGTTTGCAAGGAACTTGCCGGACGCTTGCGGGAAGTGGAAGGGATTGTCTCCGTGAACCATACGGGCTTGGAGGATAACCCGTACCACGCCATAAGCAAAGCCCAGTTTGGCGACTATCCGGGGGCAATGCTCACTTTCGACCTTGCCACGCGCGAGGCTTGCTTTTCCTTTATGAATCGCCTGCAACTGATACGCCGCGCTACCAATCTGTTTGACAATAAAACACTTGCCATTCACCCCGCCAGCACCATCTACGGCATTTTCACCGAAGAGCAGCGGCAGAGCATGGATGTTTCCCAAAAGACCATCCGCCTCTCCGTCGGTTTGGAAACGGCGGATGATTTGTTGGAAGATATTCGGCAGGCATTGAAATAATCTGATGATATGTTGTTTACAGAGTTGGACATTCCCGGCATTTGGATAATAGAGCCTGATGTATTCAAGGACGGGCGGGGCTATTTTATGGAGTCATTCAAGCAGGCAGAGTTTGAGGCGCACATTGGCAGCGTCCCTTTCATGCAGGAGAATGAATCATTTTCGTGCAAGGGTGTGCTTCGGGGGTTGCACTATCAGCAGGCACCTTACGGACAGGCGAAACTGGTTCGTGTGATACAGGGCGAAGTGTTGGACGTGGCGGTTGATATACGTGCCGGTTTGCCCTCGTTCGGGAAGCATGTGGCGGTAGTTCTCTCCGGCGATAACAAGCGGCAGTTGTTCATCCCGCGCGGCTTTGCGCACGGCTTTAAGGTAACCAGTGAAACGGTTATTTTCCAATATAAGGTGGATAATGCCTATAAACCCGACCATGAAGCCGGTATCCTTTACAACGACCCTGCCTTAGGCATTGATTGGGGCGCAGATACATCCCCCCTCCTCCTTTCCGACAAAGACAAAGCCTTGCCTTTACTAAGCAAAGCAACCATAGTACCCTTGCCCTGAAAAGATAGAAGATTTCAGCCCCACATGAAGCGCAGCGGAATGTGGGGGTCATAAGGATGGTACCGTCAAGAGAGTTCTGAAAGAACAATACAAATACAAACGATGGTTTACAATTAACTCCTATAACTACCATAAAACAATATGCTTAATATAAACGATTTAATAAGGTCAAGCATCCGCGCGATGAAGCCTTATTCTTCCGCCCGCAACGAGTTTCACGGAGAGGCGTCTATTTTTTTGGATGCCAATGAGAACCCTTGGAATCCCCCTTACAACCGTTACCCCGACCCTTTGCAGCGCGAGTTGAAGGGACGTATTTCCGAGTTGAAGGATATTTCCCCCGAACACATCTTTATCGGCAACGGCAGTGATGAAGCGATAGACTTGGTGATCCGTGCCTTTTGCGAGCCGAGCATTGACAACATCGTAACCATCACGCCCTCTTACGGCATGTATGAAGTGGCGGCGGAAATGAACAATGTGAAATGCGTAAAGGTAGAATTAGACCCCGGCTTCAAGCTGAACGCCGATGCCATATTGAACACCGTTGACGAGCATACGAAGGCTGTTTATCTCTGTTCGCCGAACAACCCGTCCGGCAACGTATTGAATAGGGAAGAGATATACAGGATATTGAAATACTTTCGCGGACTCGTGGTAGTGGATGAAGCGTATATTGACTTCGCCACTTCTCCCTCGCTGCTTGATGGATTGGTCGGTTTCCCCAATCTGATAGTCTTTCAGACCTTGTCGAAGGCTTGGGGTGCGGCGGCTATCCGTTTGGGCATGGCTTTTGCTTCGCCGGAGATTATCGCCGTGCTGAATAAAATGAAATATCCCTACAACGTAAGCCGCTTGACACAAGAGTACGCCCTGAAAGTACTTTCCAACGTTGAGGAAATGCAGCGGCAACTGAAACTGATACGAAGCGAGCGGGAACGGGTTGCCGATGCACTCAGCCGTCCTCCCCTTTCCTACAAAGTCTATCCTTCGGACAGCAACTTTATCCTGACGGAAGTCGGAGATGCCAATAAACTGTACGCCAAACTCGTCAAGCAGGGTATCGTTGTCCGCAACCGCAACAGCATCACCCTCTGCCAAGGCTGCATCCGCATAACCATCGGAACCCCGGAAGAGAATGATGCGTTGCTGGCTGCTTTAAGCAGTTAAAGCCCCCCTTCGGGATATTGCATGGTGATGCAGTGCAGCGACCCGTGCTGTTTGACAAGAGGGCGACAGTCAATCCCCGTTATTTCGCGGTCAGGAAAAGCGCATTGAAGAGCATCCCTGGCGACAAGGTCTTGCGGACAGTTGTAGAAAGGGAGAAGGACAGCACCGTTTATAATCAGGAAGTTGGCGTAAGTGGCAGGAAGCCGTTCACCATTGTACTCGACCTTGTCGGGCATGGGTAGCGGGATAAGATCGTAGGGTTGCCCGTTGGAGCGGGTGAAGGATTGGAGTTGTTGTTCCATCAAACATAAGTCAGAATAATGCGGGTCGGTGCTGTCGGTGCATCGGACGTAGGCAATGGTATGCTCGTTGCAGAAGCGGGCGAGAGTATCAATGTGTCCGTCGGTGTCGTCGCCGATAAGATGCCCGTGGTCAAGCCACAGGAAACGTTTGGCACCGAGAGCTGCGGCGAGGGATTGTTCCGCTTGAGCTTTTGAGGAGAACCCGTTGCGGTTGACGGAGAGGAGGCAGCAGGAGGTTGTGAGGATAGTGCCCTGTCCGTCAGTTTCGATACCGCCGCCTTCGAGGACAAGAGGGCGCAGGTCACGGCAGGTTACGGCGGGGGAGAATACGGTGCCGCCGGCGAAGAAGCGGGCGGTTATTTGGTTGTCGTGGCAGGCAGGGTATTTGAGTCCCCAGCCGTTGAATTGGAAATCAAGCAGTACGAGCCGACCGTCTTCGAGCACGGAAAGAGGAGCATAGTCGCGTGCCCATGTGTCATTTATGGGAGTTTGGAAAAAGAGGGCGCAGGAGTTGTCAAAGCAACCTGATTGCCGGCGGGCAAGGGTTTCATTGCGGCAGACGACAAGCAGTTTCTCGTGTTTGAGTATTTCACGGGCGATGGCGGCATAGCAGGGAATGACTTCGTCGAGGATAGGTGCCCAATCGGTTTGACTGTCAGGCCATGTGATTTGTACGCCGCTTTGCGGATACCATTCGGGGAGTAGCATTTTAATGATGAACGGTTAATGATGAACGATTATCTGATATTACGCAGATGCCCCGAAGGGGCAAGAGATTTCAGCCCTACATGCAGCGAAGCGGAATGTGGGGTTTACGGGCAATATCGTCAGGGGTATCCTGAAAGGATACAGGATTTCAGCCCCACATGCAGCGCAGCGGAATGTGGGTTTTACAGGCAATATCGTCAGGGGTATCCTGAAAGGATACAGGATTTCAGCCTCACATGCAGCGCAGCGGAATGTGGGGTTTACGGGCGATATCGTCAGGGGCATCCTGAAAGGATACAGGATTTCAGCCCCACATGTAGCGAAGCGGAATATGGGGTTAATGGTGATGCCGATAAGGAAGTCCTGAAAGGACGACCGAATAATAGATATTGCATTGTAACACCGTTTGTATTTGTATCGTTCTTTCAGAACTTCCTTACTGCTGCCATCCCCATTAACCCCACATTCCGCTACGCTGCATGTGGGGCTGAAATATCCCGTCCCTCCGGGACTACCGGAAACATTAATTATAAACTAATTTTTACCACATACTTATGTGTTGAAATCAAAGTCAAAGTCGAAATCATCGCCCTCAGGAGCATCATCGGAAAACTGTTCCAACTCGCGGCGGTCTTTCTTGGTGGGTCGTCCTAAGCCTTTGGCACGATCGACAAAGCCGGCGATGCGGTTCATTTCCAAGAGTTCGTATTGTTCGGGCGGGGTAACGTTTTTAAGGTATTCGGGCACTAACTTGGCACTCATCCGTCGCTCGGTCAGAGCGAGGATTTCAAACGAGTAGGTCACGGGAGGCTTGCGGACTTGTATCACATCGCCGGCTTTCACCATGCGGGAAGGCTTCACGTTTACACCGTTCATCGCCACGCGATTCTTCTTGCAAGCCTCCACCGCTATCGTGCGGCTCTTGAAGAGGCGGACAGCCCACATCCATTTGTCTATGCGTACTTCGTTCATTGTTCGGGGCAGGAATCTTTGTTGTTGAATTGGTTCATGGCAGTTTGTATGCCGGCGAGGCAGAAGCTCTGGATGATTTCAACGGCACGGTCAATCACGGGTGGCATGGCTTCCCGCTCTTCGGGGTCGAACGCTCCCAGCACATACTCAATCTGCCCCCCGCGCGGGAAATAACTGCCGATGCCGAAGCGGAGACGGGCATATTCCTGTGTGCCGAGCAGTTCCTGTATATTGCGCAAACCATTGTGCCCCGCATCACGTCCCCGCGGCTTGAGGCGCAGGATACCGAAAGGAAGGGCGATGTCGTCCGCTATGACAAGCAGGTTTTCCAATGGCACATTCTCTTTCTGCAACCAATAACGGACGGCATTCCCGCTAAGGTTCATAAACGTATTGGGTTTGAGAACAACAAGCTCCTTGTTCTTCACCCGCATCTGCGCCACAGAGCCGTACCGCTGTTCAACAAACGAAGCACCGGCATCTTCCACCAGCCTGTTTACGATGCGGAAACCGACGTTATGCCGCGTACCGATATACTGCGCACCTATATTTCCCAATCCGGCTATAAGGTATTTCATCTTCTGTCAATTCGTTGGGTTTTCCAAACAAGATAAGAGGGCTATTCTTGCGAATAAACCCTCTTACACCAAAACATGTTTTAACCGGAACTATATTCTTTACTTGGTAGCGGCAACAGCCTGCGCACCGCGTGCGGCACGTGTCAGCTGAACGGCACAAACTACAGCATTCTTGGCATTCATCAGCTCCAATCCTTCGATATGGATGTCGCCTATCTGCATGGTCTTGCCCAAACCTAAATGTTCTACATTGATAACCAGCTTTTCGGGAAGATTGTCGTAGCGGGCCTTCACTTTCAGCTTCCTCATTTGCAGAATCAACTTACCGCCGGATTTCACCCCTTCGGCATATCCTTCCAGCACAACGGGGATTTCAATAATGATGGGCTTGTCGGAGAATATCTCCAAAAAGTCAATGTGAAGAATCTCGTCGGTGACGGGCTGAAACTGTATGTCCTTTACGACTGCCATCTTTTTCTTCCCGTTAACGGACAATTCCACCAGAAACACTTCCGGCGTGTACACCAGTCCGCGAACGGCTTCAACAGAAACGCCGAGGTGAATCACTTCTTCGCCCCCGTACATCACAGCGGGAATCATCTTTTCCTTACGCAAAGCCTTCAAGGCTCTTTTCCTGTCGGCAGAGACAGCGGCAACGGCTCTTTCCTTGCCTTCCAATGAAAATGTTTTCATTTCTAAACTTTTTGTGTTACTCAAAATTAAAGGATATGCTTCCTTATTTCCCATCACACGCACGGGCTAAAAAGCGGGGCAAAGATATACCTTTTTGGGAACTATACAACAAACAAGAAATTAAATCCTCAATATAATCCGCTCCCCCAATTCCTTGCTGATATGCCCCTTGAGCTTGTTCAGGGCGGTCAGCTGTTGCATCAGGGTCAGCATACACTCGGTGTCGCCGGCTGTCTGCGCCTCTTTGAGTTGCAGGTGCACCTCTTTGATGCGGTGGGAGATATGGGCATCTTTCAGGGCGAGAACATCTTTGGGAATCAAGTATTGCAGCTGATCTTCCTCGCGTTCCTCTTCGCGGAATTTGAAGTGGACTTTGCTGAGCTGGTATTTTTCGCTTATCAGGTCGGCTGCCAAACGACTGACTGCCGGATCGGGATGGTGCAGAAAGTGGCGGCTGGCGGCAAAATCCTTGTCTTTGTCTTTGCAGCGGGAAAGGGCATCGTCCAGCATTTCCTTAAATAAAGGAGTTTGGAAAGTCATGCCGTCCGCGTCCAGTTCCTGACTGATGTATTCCGTTACCGACAGGGCGATTTCGGTTTCCGATCCTTCCTGCGTGTATTTGTACAAGGCATGTTCCCCGTAGCGGACGATGTAACGCAGCAAGGCTGTTTCATGGGTCTCGAAGAGGGAATGCTTGGGAACAGCAGGAGAGGGGAGGGATTGTTCCGCTCTGGCTGTCGGCTCAGGGCTTTCCGGGTAAGGCGGCGGCAGAGAGGCAGGAGCAGCGGCGGTAGGGTCGCCTGCAAAGGGAGCCTGAACGACAGGCTTCTTGCCGCCGCTCAGGCGTATCTTATTGACCTCGTCCAACAGCACACGCTCATCAACTTCCAACATCCGGCTGCACTCGCGGATATAAACCGTGCGGGCAATGTTGTCGGGAATGACGGACACCGAGCGGAGAATGTCGCTTATCAGGGTGGAACGTTTGAGAGGGTCTTCCCCCGCCTCGTCCAGCAGCAGTTTGGTTTTGAAGCGGATAAAGTCCGTCTCGCTGCGGCTGATAAACTCCGTAAACTCTGTTGCATTGTGCTGGCGGGCGAAAGAGTCGGGGTCTTCGCCGTCGGGAAGGAGAACAACCTTGATGTTCATACCCTCTTCCAGCAGCATGTCAATTCCGCGAATGGCAGCCTTGATGCCCGCCGCATCGCCGTCATAGAGGACGGTAATATTGTTGGTAAAGCGGTGGATGAGCCGTATCTGTCCCGATGTCAATGCCGTACCCGAAGAAGCAACCACGTTCTCAATCCCCGCCTGATGCATGGAAATAACATCGGTGTATCCTTCCACCAGAAAGCAGCGGTCAGCCTTGACAATGGGCTGTTTGGCAAAGAAAATACCGTAGAGTTCGTTGCTTTTGTGATAAATCTCACTTTCAGGGGAATTGACGTACTTGGCAGTCTTCTCGTCTTTTTTGAGTACGCGCCCGCCGAAAGCGACAACCTTCCCGCTGAGGGTGTGGACGGGAAACATGACACGCCCCCGAAAGCGGTCGTTCGCCCGCCCGTCCTCGTAGGCGACAATCAGCCCCGTCTTTTCCAGATACTCCTTGCGGTAGCCGCTCTTAACGGCTTCCTTGTAAAGGGCATCGCGCTGTTCCAAACTGTAACCCAGTTGGAATTTGCGGATAATGTCTTCCCTGAACCCGCGTTCCTGAAAATAGCGGAGACCGATGTTCTGCCCCTCCTCGTGTTCGTAGAGCAGGGTCGTAAAATACTTTTGCGCCCATGCGTTTACGATGAGCATACTTTCGCGGTCGCCGCGGAGCTGCTTTTCCTGCTCGGTCAGTTCCCGCTCCTGTATGTCAATGTTGTATTTTTTGGCAAGGAAACGGAGAGAATCGAAATAAGTCAGCTGCTCATGCTTCATAATGAAGTGAACAGCCGACCCTCCTTCCCCGCAGGCAAAGCACTTGCAGATGTTTTTGGCGGGAGAAACGTAGAACGACGGCGACTTGTCAGTGTGGAACGGACACAACCCCACATAGTTTACCCCCCTGCGGCGAAGAGTGACAAATTCAGACACCACGTCCACAATGTTGGCAGCATCTATAATTCGGTCTATCGTAGGCTGATCAATCATTCCTTCCGTCTTTCATTATTCATTGATGTTATGCAAATGCCCCTTCGGGTAGAGTGTCTATCATTGTTAGGGGAATATAGACAATTCCTTATTTCTGTATTTCATTAATAATAAAAAAGAAAGCTCAAGCATTTCCTTGTTTTTGGAATAACATTTTGACTTTCTCCTCATCCGAGCAAGAAAATGCCTGAACAGACTGCTACATCCTTCTACCGTGAAGGTCTCGGCTTTTGTTCCGGCATGTTTTTCTTCCGGAATAAAATGGTCATAAGATTTCCAATAATCTGTAGCGATTACATTCATTTCAAAATTCTTTACATTTATAACGCTGACGACCTTTAAGAATACCTGATTTTACACGTTTCTCACTTGAGCATTTGGGACAATTCATATCATTTTTTTTGGGACAAATATACAAATCTATATTTATCTAACAATGCCGAGTGTCCGGTATTGTTAATTTAACAATACCATTAAATTAAAAGAGACAGGCTGGAAGGCAGCCGGTCTCTCTTTTATAATACTTCTTGTAGTTGGTTTTACCAGCCTTGGAATTGGGCTTCTGTTCCCCATCCCGGTGATTGCTGCAACACTCCGTCCGACAAGTCTATTTCGGACTGGGGAATAGGGAAGAATCCTTGAGTTTCGTTGTAACGGGCTGTGTATCCCGTGCCGAAGTTCTTCATTTTATCCCGCACTCCACGGTTGTAAATATCCACGCCTACCTGCTTGCCTAATAAAGCGGGAGCATCTCCCCAGCGGCGAATGTCCGCCCAGCGGCGACCCTCAAACGCCAACTCAAACCGGCGTTCCTTTTTCAAGGTCTCCAATGAATAGACCGCAGAAGGTAATTTGGCACGGGCACGTACCTTGTTGAGTCCTTCCGCGTTTTCCTTCAATTCGGACTGCATCAGCAATACATCGGCAAAGCGGATTACAATCAAGTCCTGCACCTGCCTTAGCTGGAAGTCATCGTTGTTTTTCCACATCAATGAGGAGAAAGAGGTTCTCAGATTGCCCTCGGGGTCGTGTGCACGGATGCTGATGTATTTCTTTTGCCAGAAGCCCGTTTCTTCTATCTGGTTGTCCGCGCCGTATTCAAACTTCGTCACATCCGTGTCCACATTCAGAATGGAAGCCTTGCAGCGCATGTCTTCCGGTTCGGCTTGTCCCCATTCCGTCCAGAGGGTGGAATTGACAGGCCCTGCTCCCCAACCCCTGCCAAACGGGAATGTGTCTTCATTACCGTTGGAACTGGAGCCGCGCAGACCGAAGTGAAGAACGTATTGGTTGGAGAATCCGATGATTGTTCCCCAGTTTGCCATGTTGGAGGCTTTCACTACAAATACGTGTTCAGTGTTTTCGGAACCGTCTTTCCATGTCTGACCAGAGTCATACAAATCCTTTACATAGTCGTATTCAGCGGCAGTGTACGGGTTGGAATAAGGCCACAAGCTGCGGAAATCATCCAACAGTTTATGTCCGCTGTTATTTATACAGTCGTCTATCCACGAGGTGACTTCCGATTTGGAAACCGAACTGGCGTTTTCGCCTTCCCCGTTGCCCAAAGGAAGTTCAGTTTTCCCGTAGAAGCCGGTGTAAAACAAGAACACCCGTGCCATCAAGGCTTCGGCAGCCCACTTCGTGGCATGACCGGATTCCACATTATTGTATCTGTCAGCCGGCAGCAGGTTGATAGCCTGCTTCAAGTCGTAGGCTATCTGCCCGTAAATAAGGTCGGCAGCCGCTCTCGGCTGGTTGGCAGGCAGTGTGGTAAGCACTAAAGGCACTTCGCCGAACATTTCAGCCAATTCATGGTAGAAGAAGGCTCGCAGGAAATGGCTTTCTCCCTTGTAACGGTTCAACAAGGCTTCTCCCGCTTCGCAGTTATCCAATGTACTCAAAGCCGTATTGGCACGGAATATACCTTTATAACGGGCTTCCCAAAACGGACGGTGTGCATCAGGGCCTACGGTCATCAAGTGATCCAGCGATGTAAAAGCCTTGTCATTATGACCGCCGCCCCCGAAACGTTCATCAGATGCTAATTCCGCCGCATAGAAATAGGAGGTTTGCGGGCTGGATACCGCCATGCTCAAAGTCGCATACACCCCTGTTACCATTTGGTCGGCATCGGTTTCCGCTACGGGAAAGGTTGTCGTATCCTTTTTTGTCAGGTTTTCCGTATCCAGAAAACTTTCGCAACTCATACATAATAATGCGATTGCCGCTAAATATATTGTCTTTTTCATATATGCTCCTCTCTGTTAAAATTTAAGATTAAGACCTATCAAATAGGTACGGGCACTCGGATAGAAGCCCAAGTCAATACCGCTTGACCATGTATAATCACCGTCGTTGTCGCTGTAATTATATCCTACTTCCGGATCCATGCCGCTGTAACCGGTAAAGGTGAACAGGTTCTGAGCCGTCACATACAGGCGTGTTTGCCCGAACGGCAACTTGGGGCACAGTTTCTTCAAGTCGTAACCAAGGGTTATATTGGATATTTTCACGTAGTCGGCATTCTCAACATAAAGGTCAGATATGTTCGCCTTGTTTGAATGGGTTCCGATTGTCAGGCGGGGCGATGTGTTGGATGTGCCTTCCCCATGCCAATAGTTGAAAACTTCCGAGGTGTAGTTCTGTTCGGGATAGTCCATAAAGGAACGGTAGGATTTGGCTATTTGCATACCAAATGCACCGTATGCCGTCACAGCAAGGTCTATGCCTTTATAACCGAGAGAGAGCGAAAGACCGCCGGTAAAATCCGGATGCGGGTTGCCAATCATTACTTTATCCGCATCGGTGATACTGCCGTCTTTGTTGTTATCAACAAAAATCACATCACCCGGTTGCACATTCTCGTCCACTACGCCATTGCCGGCACTGCGGTGCGCATCAATTTGTGCCTGATTCTGGAAAATACCGTTCGTTTTATATCCCCAGAAGAAACCGGCAGGCTTGCCCACTTCCACGCGGAACATTTCCGTCGTTTGCTGGCTCAACACGTCTGCCGGACCGTGAATGATCCCTTCCGAGTTGGCGATACGGGTTACTTCATTCCTGTTATAGGAAACATTAAAGTTTACACCATACGTGAAGTCTCCCGCTTTGTCGCTCCAGTTCAAACCAAGCTCAACCCCTGAGTTCTTGATATCGCCTCCGTTTATATAAGGAGCACCTGTCCCGAATGTTGCCAACTGGGGGGCTTGAACCAACCAGTCTTTGGTCGTTTTGCTGTACCAGTCAAAATTAATGCCGAGACGTGAGTTTAACACCCGTGCGTCAAGCCCCAAGTCCAACTGTTCAGAGGTTTCCCAAGAGACATCGGGATTGGGCAGAATATCGGCGTAGGCACCGGTCGTAGGCGACTCTTTGCTGTCTCCGAAATAGTAGGAGTTCTTGTCGTCCATTGCAATCGTAGCCAGATACTGGTAGTTGGAGATGCTGGCATTACCGTTCTGCCCCCAGCTTGCTCGGATCTTCAAGAAATCAAGCCCGTTATTGCGTGCCGTTTCCATAAAGTCCTCATTTGTGATGACCCAGCCTGCCGACAAGGACGGGAAATAACCCCAGCGATGCCCGCTGGCAAAGTTGGATGAACCGTCTGCACGCAATACGGCAGATGCCATATAGGTTTCCTTGAAGTTATAGTTCACACGCCCGAAGAAAGAAGCCAAGGCTCCCGAATCCCACGGCGCACCTGTAATAGTGGTTACATCCGTCAGGGAAGACGGTTTGGCATTGATGATGTACGCATGATCGAAGGAACCGGGAAAAATACTGTTGGCTACTTTGGATTCCATACTTTGCCCCATACCCCATTTCTCAATAGACTGCCCGAGTACGGCATCGAAACTATGCTGCTGTGCCACCTTGAAGCTGTAGCTTATCGTATTGTCCCACGTGACACTGTAACCGGCATCCCCGCTTTGGGTAACATAATCGGTCGGTCTCTTGTCGTTCAGGGACAAATTATAGGCAGCATCATAACTCCGTGACTGGTATGCCGTTTGTTTGTAACCGAATACCGAGCGGTATTTCAAATCCTTGACAGGCTGTATTTCCAAATAGGCACTGGCATTCAGCGAATAGTTCCGCGAGAAGTTGTTGCCTGAACCGGTCAGGGACAGGAGGGCAAGCGGGTTGCCGATTTGCTGAAACGATTTCCAACTGCCGTCTCTTTCCTTATCGGTTTGGTCATACCAGCCTCCGTCGGCATTGTACATCGGTATCAGCGGGCTTGTTTTAATCAAGCTGCCCACCGTACTGCTGAAACGGTTGCCGGTAGAAACGCTGTTATGGTTGGAACGATGCGAGAAAGTAACGTTTTCGCCAATCTTGACTGCATCAAATCCCTTGCCTTTCAATATGACATGGTCGGAATTGATACGGGCGGTATATCGCTCGTAAGAAGGATCTATCTGCTTGCCGATAATACCTTCCTGTCCGGAATAGGAAAAGCCCATTGAGAATTTGGATACATCGCTACCGCCTAACAGGTTGATTGCATGATTCTGTGTAAAGGCATTTTTGTTGAGGGATTCTTCCAGCCAGTTGGTACCCTTCCAAGTATCGTCATTTATCCGCTTCATCAGGTATGCGGGAACTTCGTTTTCCGCCCAATTATAGGTGGATACTCCGCCATTGCCGCTGGCACTGATTTTATCCAGAATGTCCATGTATTCTTTGGCATTCAGCAAAGCGGGCATCTTGTACACATTCTGTACACCGGCAAAACCGTCATAAGTGACCTGTATCTTCCCTGATTTACCCTGCTTGGTCGTAACCAAGATAACACCGTTGGCGGCACGCGCCCCGTAGATAGCAGCCGAAGCGGCATCCTTCAATACATCAATCGTCTCAATGTCCGAAGGGTTCAGCGCATTGATGTCGCCGCCGGCAATACCATCGATGACGTACAGCGGTTTGGAGTCGCCGATAGTACCCAATCCGCGGATGGTTACTTTGAAACCGTCACCCGGCTTGCCCGACTGCTGCGTAATGTTCACACCCGGCGTCTGGCTTTGCAAGGCACCCAAGGCACTGGTTGAACTCAGTTTTTGCAAATCGTCGCCGCCAACCTGCACCGTTGCACCGGTCACCAGCTTCTTCTTCTGCACACCGTATCCCACAACCACCACTTCGTCCAGCGATTGGGAATCTTCCCGCAAACTTACATTGTATTCGGTCTTCCCTGCCTCTGCCTTAATCTTTTGGTTCAGGTAACCGATGTAAGAAAAGTCCACCTCTGCACCGGCGGGCACAGTCAGTTCATACTTACCGTCAAAGTCGGTAATCGTACCGTTAGTCGTTGCCCCTGCTTGGACAACATTCACCCCGATGAGCAGTTCGCCGTCGGCAGCCGACGTCACAACGCCCCGTATCTTCACACCGGACTGTGCCAAAGCAGGCACACCATTCATAAACAGAACAGCCGCCACGAATAACGCTTTCGCGATCTTCACCGGCAATCCGCGTAATGAAAATGTTTTACACATTTCTCTCATAAATGATAGATTTAAATTTATAAATAGTAGATTATCTGTGATTTAATAAATAGTATTCATTGCGGAACTTGTGGTATAGTTCCGTGAGAACTTAGTTGATCTATCCCCTGCTCCTGAGGGGAAAGACGTTGCCAAAGATATTGATTGCTTTTTGTTAAACAATCTGTTTTTCTATTTCCTTTTCAATATTAGTAACTGACTGATGTTACGCAGATGCCCTTTCGGGACTTGACTACTCTGGAATATACATCCGGCACAGATGTGTATATACATCCCATACGGATGACACTATGCATCCCATACGGATGCTACTATGCATCCCATACGGATGCTACTATACATCCGTATGGGATGCATAGTGTCATCAAAGAATGTTAAATCGAAAAGCCGCCTTTCACGATCAGCGTTGTTTCGGAAAGGTTTCACCATAGTTCTCACGGAACTCATGCCTGACGGACGTTAATCCGAACAGATATATGATTGATTTACGTTAATCTATTAAAAAATAATGTTATGAAAAACAGACAACGAAGAGGCTTTCTATCAGGGTATTCATGCACTTGTCTCCAAAAGTGTCTGACAGCCTTTGCCTGCTTATTATTTGCAGGCGGTTACGGGTATTTATGCACAGACGAAGACCGTTTCGGGAACGGTGATTGATGAAACGCAAGAGCCGCTGACAAAATCGAGGAATCTTTTTCCATGCCCGTCAACGGCAATCCAAATCCGGCAACAGTTTTTTGAACCGGCATAAGTGTGCATTTCATCCGCTTCTGCCCTCTCTGTTCCGATACTTTCCAAATGAAGTGTCCCCGCCTCTTTTCCATATTTTCTGATCCGATTCAAGACTGAAACGTTGCTTACTCCCGGCAGTCTTCCGATTGAACAAAAGCCTGAGTATTCAAGATACAAACGAAGAACCTGCTTTTTCATTGATTCGGGTTTAGCCGTTGACTTTAATTCAACCGTATAATTGCAACCGCAGTCTTTGCACTTATAACGTTCTCTGCCTTTGGAGAAACCCGCTTTTATTTTTTCCCGCTGCGGCATTTGGGACAATAAATCCTGCATTCCTTTTGGGATTTACATACCGTCAGATAATAAACAGGCTGATACCTGCGTTACTGTATCTGATGTTAAATCATAAAATTGAAATGAAATGATTATCGGAGTTCCAAAAGAAATCAAGAACAATGAGAACCGGGTGGCATTGACCCCGGCGGGTGCAAGCGAGCTGGCGGAAAGAGGGCATACCGTGTATGTGCAGCATACGGCGGGTGAGGGCAGCGGCTTCTCCGACAAGGCTTATGAAACGGCAGGCGCAAAGATTCTTCCGACTATTGAAGATGTTTACAAAATTGCCGAAATGATTATCAAGGTGAAAGAGCCTGTCGAGTCTGAATATTCGCTGATTCGCGAAGGGCAGCTTCTTTTCACTTATTTCCATTTTGCTTCCAACGAAAAGCTGGCAAGGGCGATGCAGAAGAGCAAGGCGGTCTGTCTGGCTTACGAAACGGTGACGGACAAGGGCGGCAAACTGCCCCTTCTGATTCCCATGAGTGAGATAGCGGGGCGTATGGCTGTGCAGGAAGGCGCGCGTTTTCTGGAAAAGCCGCAAGGCGGGAAAGGCGTCCTGCTGGGCGGCGTGCCGGGTGTGAAACCGGCGAAGGTGCTGGTGTTGGGCGGAGGCATCGTAGGCTACCATGCAGCCCTGATAGCCGCCGGAGCAGGTGCCGACGTAACCATCACCGACATATCCCTTCCGCGTTTGCGCTACCTGAGCGAAGTGATGCCGGCAAACGTAAAAACGTTGTATTCTTCCAAATACAACATTGAGCAGGAACTGCCGCATACCGATTTGGTGATCGGCTCTGTCCTGATACCGGGAGCCAAAACGCCGCACCTCATTACGCGCGACATGCTGAAACTGCTCAAAAAAGGCAGCGTGCTGGTGGACGTTGCCATTGACCAAGGGGGGTGCTTCGAGACTGCCCATCCGACAACGCACAGCGAACCGGTGTATGAAGTGGACGGCATCGTTCACTATTGCGTAGCCAACATACCGGGAGCCGTAGCGCAGACTTCAACGCTTGCCCTGACCAATGCCACGCTTCCGTATGCTGTCAAGCTGGCGGATAAGGGCTGGGAAAAGGCAACTGCCGAAGATGCCGGTCTCAAGGAAGGGCTGAATATCATAAACGGCAAGTTTGTTTATCCCGCCGTTGCCGAGCTGTTTCAATAACATTCCATAATCGGCACGAGGGATATATATAAGGAAGGTGTTTTTTCAAACACCTTCTTTTTTGCAGAAATCCCGAAGGAACAGGAGATTTCAAGGGTTTCAAATCCTGTTAGGGGTAAAGGGAAAGAAGTAAAGGGGCAAAGGGATAAAGGGATGGTACCGGTTTCTCTGACGCAGTATCAAGATTTGCTGACGCAGGCATCAACCTTAGTGACGCAGAGCATACGCGAAGAGGAGTAACGCTTCGTCAGTGAGACGAAAGCATCCGTCAGTGTGACGAAGGCTTCCGTCAGAGAGGAGTAAGTGCTACTCCACTTAAAACGGCGTTTTCAGGCATGGATTAGGGTCACAAACAAGAGGGTTTTGACCGTTGCAAAGAGGAACAGAGCTTCGTCAAAGAGGATTAAGGCTTCGTCAATAAGACTCACGGCTTCGTCAGCGAGACGCATAGCTTCGTTAATGAGTGTATGACTTTCGTCTCTAAAGAATGAAATTAACCCTCTGACAGGGTTTGAAACCCTGTTAGGGGTAAGTCAGGATTTTATTTTACGATATAATAACGAAACATAATAATGAGACATTTTACGTGTGTACAGGACATCGGCGACCTGAAACAGGCTTTGACCGATGCGTTTGAGATAAAGAAAGACCGGTTTCAGTTTTCCGGGCTGGGGAAGAACAAGACGCTGATGATGCTGTTCTTCAATTCCAGCCTGCGTACCCGCCTGAGTACACAGAAAGCGGCGATGAATCTGGGAATGAATACGATTGTGCTGGACATCAATCAGGGTGCGTGGAAGTTGGAAACCGAGCGCGGCGCGGTCATGGACGGCGACAAGCCGGAGCATCTGCTTGAAGCCATTCCCGTGATGGGCTGCTATTGCGACATAATCGGCGTGCGGTCGTTTGCTCGTTTTGAAAGCAAGGAGGATGATTATACGGAGAAGATATTGAGCCAGTTTATCCGCTATTCGGGTCGTCCGGTGTTTAGCATGGAGGCGGCAACCCGTCATCCGCTACAAAGCTATGCCGACCTGATTACCATTGAGGAGTACAAGAAAACTGCTCGTCCCAAAGTGGTAATGACTTGGGCACCGCATCCGAAAGCTCTCCCGCAAGCCGTTCCCAACAGCTTTGCCGAATGGATGAACGCGGCAGGCTACGAGTTTGTGATTACGCATCCCGAAGGGTACGAACTGGATCCGTCCTTTGTCGGCAATGCCCGCGTGGAATACGACCAACGGAAAGCCTTTGAGGGCGCGGACTTCATCTATGCCAAGAATTGGGCGGCATACGCCGACCCTCATTACGGGGAAGTGGTCAGCAAAGACCGCCGATGGACGGTTGATGCCGAAAAGATGGCACTGACCGACAATGCTTATTTCATGCACTGCCTGCCCGTCCGCCGCAACATGATTGTAACCGACGACGTGATTGAAAGCCCGCAAAGCATTGTTATTCCCGAAGCCGCCAACCGTGAGATTGCCGCACAAGTTGTGCTGAAGAAAATCCTGCAAGGTTTGCAATAAGAAACGCCTGACTATTTATTTGGGTAAATAAATAATCAGGCGGTGTTTGGTCGGGATGAGAAGACTCGAACTTCCGACCTCCACGTCCCGAACGTGGCGCGCTAGCCAACTGTGCTACATCCCGTTTTTCCAATACGGGCGCAAAGGTAGGACTTATTTCATATCCTCAAAGATATTCGGGCAATTTCTTTCGCAAGCAAAAAGGGCACCCGTATTGTTTTTTATAAAAAAGGATTTATCTTTGCCAGCCGTAATTGGAAAACAATCATAATTCATAGGAAAATGAAACGTACATTTCAACCTTCAAACAGGAAAAGAAAGAATAAGCATGGGTTTCGCACCAGAATGGAATCAGCAAACGGTCGCAGGGTGCTGGCTGCACGCCGTGCAAAAGGAAGAGCTAAATTGACTGTATCCCACGAATACAACGGATAAGAGGGTCTGTTTCACTTATGAAGAAAGTAAAGGTTTTTAACTGAAAAGCCTTTACTTTCTTCGTTTTGGAGAGGTTTTGCTTATCGTTGTCCCGCTGTTGTAAATAGATATGAAAAACTTTGCTCATAAGTTGCCGAAGAATCCGTTTATCATTCATTTGTTTTTGATGGCGGTAGTTTCGTGTGCCGTTGTGTTCGGCGTACTGAAATGGCTGGATATTTATACGCATCATAATGAAGCGGTTGAAGTGCCGGATGTGAAAGGGTTGTCGGTGGATGAAGCGGCTGTTCTTTTCCAAAAGAGCGGGTTGCGGTATAATCTGATTGATTCGGTTTCGTCTAAGGATGTGGCTCCCGGTGCCATTGTGGAGATTGTGCCTCATGCAGGGTCGAAGGTGAAGGAGGGGCGTATCATTTTTGTGGCGATTAATGCCTTTACTTCTCAGCAGGCAGGGATACCAGCGGTGGAAGACCTTTCTGTCCGCCAGGCGTATGCTTTGCTGAAGACGCTTGGCTTCAATGCTGTTCAGACGAAGTATGTGCCGGGGAATTACAGGGATTTGGCTATCGGGGTGGAACTGTACGGGCGTATGCTTTATGCGGGAGAACGGGTGGCGTTGAATGCTCCGTTGCTGTTAATTGTGAGTGACGGGCAGGGCGGGGTTGCCATTGACTCGACGGATCTGTCAGACCCGCCTGTTGAGCTGTTGAATAATGAGGAAACTTGGTTTTGACGTATGGATGAGTTGTACGATGATACCATAGACTCCGGCGGGGAACTTCTGTACGAACATTTCCGCTTTACGGCGGACAAGGGGCAAGCCCTTTTGCGGGTCGATAAGTTTCTGGTTGACCGTATGACGAATGCCACGCGAAACCGTATTCAGCTGGCAGCCGATGCCGGTTGTATCCGCGTAAACGACAATCCGGTGAAGAGTAACTACCGGATAAAGCCGTTGGACATTGTGACCGTAGTGCTTGACCGCCCGCGCCGCGAGTTTGAAATTATTCCCGAAGACATTCCGCTTGCTGTTATCTATGAGGACAACGATTTAATGGTGGTCAATAAGCCCGCCGGCTTAGTTGTACATCCCGGTCACGGCAATTACACCGGAACGCTGGTGAATGCCTTAGCCTATTACCTGAAAGATGATCCTTATTATGACCCTGCCGACCCGCGTCTGGGTCTGGTGCACCGCATTGATAAAGACACATCCGGTCTCCTCGTTATCGCCAAAAAGCCGGAGGCGAAGACTCACCTCAGCCTGCAATTCTTCAATAAGACAACCCAACGGAAGTATAACGCCCTCGTTTGGGGATACGTCCGCGAAGAAGAAGGGCGCATAGAAGGCAACATTGGGCGCGACCCCCGTGACCGTATGCAAATGGCTTTTTTCGCTGAAAGCGATCAGGGCAAGCCTGCCGTCACCCATTATTCCGTATTGGAGCGGTTGGGTTATGTCACGCTTGTCGAATGTTGTCTGGAAACAGGGCGCACGCATCAGATACGTGTCCACATGAAGCATATCGGGCATACCCTTTTCAATGATGAACGATACGGCGGGCATGAGATATTGAAAGGGAATACCTTTTCCAAATACAAGCAGTTTGTGCAAAACTGTTTCGCCGTCTGCCCGCGGCAGGCATTGCACGCAAAAACCTTGGGATTCAAACACCCCGTTACCGGCGAAGACCTGTTTTTTGACTCGGAACTGCCGCCGGATATGGAACAACTGATACAGAAATGGCGTGTGTACGCCAACGCAAAAGAAGCAACCGAAGAATGAAAAGGAATGTAGTAATCATTGCCGGAGGGGACTCGTCGGAGTACGGCGTTTCCCTGAAAAGTGCCGACGGCATCTATTCGTTTCTGGACAAGGAAAGATATAATGTATATATCGCCCTTGTCACGAAAGAGGGATGGCAGGTAAACTTGTCGGGCGGCGGGAAGTCGCCCATTGACAAAAACACTTTCAACTTCCAAGCCGGAGGAAAGACTGTGCAGGCGGACTTTGCCTACATCACCATCCACGGCACGCCGGGCGAGAACGGCAGGCTGCAAGGCTATTTCGACCTGATGGGCATCCCCTACTCATCCTGCGGTGTATTGGCAAGTGCCCTTACCTTTAATAAATATATGTGCAACCGCTACCTGCGTAGTTTCGGCATACGCACCGCCGAATCCGTCCGCCTCTTGAAAGGGCAGACCATCACAGACGAGGAAGCTGTCACCCGTTTGGGTCTCCCTTTGTTCGTAAAGCCTAACGAAGGCGGAAGCAGTTTCGGAGCCGCCAAAGTAAAGACGGCGGGAGAAATCCAGCCCGCCATACGGAAAGCCCTTGCGGAAGGTAGGGAAGTGCTGATGGAAAGTTACATCGAAGGAACGGAAGTGACTTGCGGATGCTACAAAGTAAAAGGCAAGGAAGTTGTCTTCCCGCTGACCGAAGTAGTGACCGACAACGAGTTCTTTGATTACGATGCCAAATACAACGGGCAGGTAAAGGAAATCACCCCCGCCCGCCTGCCGGATGAGCTTGCAGAAATCATCCGCAACCGCACCTCCCGCATCTACGACCTCTTGGGAGCCAAAGGCATTATCCGCACAGACTATATCATCCCTGCAAATACCGATACCCCCACCGACCCCTACATGCTCGAAGTAAATACCACGCCCGGAATGACCGCCACCAGCTTCATTCCCCAGCAGGTTCGTGCCGCAGGGTTGGACATCAAAGACGTGTTAACCGAGATAATCGAGAATGAGTTCAATTAGTGGAAAAACAACAGAAAACAATGGATATAAAAGCCCGGCTCAGCCAATTTGACGACATCCGCCCTTTCTGCAACGACGAAGTGGAAGAGGCTATAGAAAAGTTGTTAAGCGACGAAGAATTTTTTCGTGCGCTCCGTTACATCAAGCCCAATGAAGACAGGGAGAAGTTCTCCGCTTTCATGCGCACGTGCAAAACGAAGGAAGACTTCAAGCACATCCTTTCCTACGATGCCGTGATGACGATAGCGCGGCAAAGTGCCTTCTCGCTTGACATCTCCGGACGAAGCCGGTTGCCCAAAGGCAATCCGCCCTGCACGTTCATCTCCAACCACAGGGATATTATACTTGATGCCGCCTTCCTCAACGTGATGCTCTACGACGTGGGCTACGGGATGACGCAGATTGCCATCGGAAACAATCTCCTGATATGGCCGTGGATATATACTCTTATGCGCCTCAACAACAGTTTCATCGTTCATCGCGGGCTGCCCATCCGGAAACAGTTGGAAGCGAGTACTCTGCTGTCTCAATACATTCATTTCAGCATCAAGGAACTCAAGGAATCCGTTTGGATTGCCCAGCGCGAGGGACGTTGCAAGGACTCTGACGACCGCACCCAGCTCGGTGTTCTCAAAATGCTCAACATGGGAGGTGAAGGGGATATTATCAGCAATATCACAGCTGTCAACATCGTGCCCGTTGCCATTTCCTACGAAATTGACCCCTGCGACTACCTCAAAGCAAAGGAGTACCAGCAGAAACGGGACAATCCCGACTTCGTGAAAAGCGAACGCGATGACCTTTTCAACATGGAAACGGGCATCCTCAACGACAAGGGGCGCATACACATCACCCTCGGCTCTCCCATAAACGAAAGCCTTGCCGCCCTCCCCCGCGACATGGGCAGGACGGAAACTTACACTGCCATCGCCAACCTTATTGACAGGGAAATCTACAAACACTACCGCTTCTATCCCCGCAACTATGTGGCGTATGACCTGCTGACAGGCACCAAGCGTTTTGCGGAAATGTACAGCCTGAAAGACAAGCAGCAGTTTGAGACTTACCTGCAAGCTCAATTGGATAAAATCCTTATCCCCAACAAAGACGAGGCATTCCTCCGTATGAAAATCCTTGAGATGTACACGAACCCGCTGAAAAACCATTGGGATACCAAAGAATAAGGTGAGCAACGAATCGCAATCACAAGGGAAGGTGCCGGGCAATAACAGGACGTTGCTCTGTTATTTTGTTGTGGTGTTGGCTTTGGGGGCGTTGGCAGTTGCCATTTCCGTTCGTGCTTTCAATACGGCGTTTGTGGAGAAGGAGAAATGGGAGAAGGTGTCGGAAAGTCAGAAGCGTCCGGATCGTCTGGTGTATCCCGAACGGGGGAATATTTATTCGTATGACGGCAAGCTGATGGCTACAAGCGTGCCGCGTTATTATCTCTATATGGATTTTCGCGCGGACGGCTTCCTGCCGGATACGTTCCTTCATTCAACGCGGGACGGCGTGGATTCGCTCGCCATATATCTTTCCCGCAAGTTGAGGGATAAAACCCCAAATGAATACAGGGCGCATCTGCTGAGCGGTTTGAAGAGCAACAGTCGGCAGTATCCCGTTTACGGGCGGCGCGTTTCTTATGCCGACTTGAAGGAGATACGGACATTCCCTTTCCTGCGGCTGGGGCGTATGAAGAACGGCTTCTACACTAAGGAGATGGTGGAACGCGAAAAGCCCTTCGGCTCTCTGGCTTCCCGCTCCATCGGGGATATTTACGGGGAAATAGAGGAAGGGGGAATATCCAAAGGCAAGAACGGTTTGGAATTGCAATACGACTCCCTTTTGCGCGGCTTGCCGGGATTGAATGCCATCCGCAGGGTCGGGGGAACGTGGACGAACGTCACGGAGATAGAACCACAAAACGGCATGGATGTCCGCACCACCATTGACATCGTCATACAGGACATTACCGAGAAACAACTGACGGACAAACTGAAAGATATTGATGCCGAATCGGGCACTGCCGTCGTGATGGAGGTGTCCACCGGCGAGATTAAGGCGATTACCAACATGGCGCGTATCGCTCCGGGACGGTATGCGGAAACGAAAAACCATGCCGTAGCCGATGAAACAGAGCCAGGCTCAACCTTCAAGGTCGCTTCCATGATGGTTGCCTTGGATGACAGCGTGTGTACGCCCGAAGACGTGGTGGACGTGGGAAACGGCGTTTTCATGTATGCCAACGCCCGCATGACTGACCACAACAGCAATCGCGGAGGCTACGGACGCATCACCGCCGAACAGGTTATCTGGTATTCCTCCAACATCGGCATGGCGAAGATTATCCTGAAAGGCTATGCCAAAGACCCGAAAAAGTATGTGGAAGGCTTGCACCGCATCGGCATGAATGCCGACCTGAAACTCGAAATACCCGGTTCGGGACGCGCAAAAATTCGTATGCCGGACAAAACAAACTGGTCGAAAACAGCTCTCCCGTGGATGGCTTTCGGCTATGAAACACAAATCCCTCCCATCAATACACTGGCATTCTTCAACGCCATTGCCAACAACGGGAAAATGATGCGCCCGCTCTTCACCCAAGAAATAACGGACAACGGCAAGACTGTGCAACACTTCTCCCCCGAAGTCATAATTCCCTCCATCTGTTCGGAGCAGACGCTGAAAATCATACAGGGCATGTTGATAAATGTCGTAGAAAAGGGAACGGGGGCGGCAGTAAAGTCGAACCTCATCCGCATCGCCGGCAAGACAGGCACGGCGCAGATAGCCAGCGGCGGCGCGTATGGCTCAGGCGGGCATCAGGTTGCATTTTGCGGATACTTCCCTGCCGATGCTCCGCGATACACCTGCATCGTTGTCATCCGCCGCCCGCGCATCGGTTATCCTTCGGGAGGGGCGATGTCCGGCGCGGTGGTAAAGAATATAGCCGAGAAGGTTTATGCCGGCAAAACCTTCTTTGATGTGCGACATATAGCGGCAGACTCTACGGCAGTCCCTCTCCCCCGCGTGAAGGGAGGCGATAGGAAAGCCGTAGCGAATGTATTGAAACGCCTGTCTGTCAAAACGGAAACCGAAGACGCTGAGACAAAATGGGCATCCGCCTCGTCGGAAGACGGCAAGATGAAACTGAAAGACCTACCTATTCGGGAAGATTTAGTGCCTCATGTCATCGGCTTGGGAGCGAAGGAAGCCATTTACCTCTTGGAAAAAGCCGGCTTGCGAGTCTCCCTGTCCGGCGCAGGCACCGTCGTATCTCAAAGCATCCCGCCCGGACAGCACGTAACGAAAGGACAAACCATTGTAATAAATCTAAGATAAGCCATGCTGACACCTCCGAAATACCTCAATCCTTTTACCGATTTCGGTTTCAAGAAACTGTTCGGCTCCGAAGCCAACAAGGACTTGCTGATAGACTTCCTGAATGAAGTAATCCGCGAACAAGGGACAATTACCAACATACACTATTTGAAATCGGAACAATTAGGAGCCGGCATAGTGAACCGTCGGGCTATTTTTGACATTTACTGCGAGAACGAGCGCGGCGAGAAGTTCATCGTGGAGATGCAAAAAGTCAAGCAAAACTATTTTAAGGATCGCAGCATTTTCTATTCGACCTTCCCGATACAGGAGCAAGGCATTCAAGGCGAGTGGAATTTCTCCTTAAAGGCGGTTTATCTGATAGAAGTCCTCGACTTTGTATTTGACGAGGACAAAGACGATCTGTCGTATTACCATCACGAAATCAAATTGAGGGATACAAAGAAACATCAGGTGTTCTATGATAAACTGACATTCATCTATTTGGAAATGCCGAAGTTTGACAAGACCGAAGATGAACTTGAAACTCGCTTTGACAAGTGGATGTATGTATTGAAGAACCTGCCGATATTGGAAAAACGTCCGCTCAAATTGCAGGAGAAAGTATTTGAAAGCCTCTTTAAGACTGCAGAAATAGCACAATTCACATCTGTTGAAAGAACCTATTATGAAGACAGCTTGAAAATTTACCGTGATTTGAAAAATTCAATGGATACAGCCGAAGAGGAAGGACTAAAAAAAGGAATAGTCAAAGGAAAGATAGAAATTGCCAAGAAAATGCTCACCAAAAATTTTCCTGTTGACGTAATAATGGAATGTACCGGCTTGTCCGCCGAAGAAATAAACAGTCTGCAATAAAGTGCAAACCATGCAATTAAAAGACTTATTAAAAGCCCTGCCCACCTTCTCCCTTTCAGGAAATGAAACCGGCATGGAAATCACAAATATCTGTTCAGACTCGCGCAAAGTATCGACAGGCACCTTGTTTGTCGCCATCAAAGGCACATCGGCGGACGGGCATACCTATATAAGGACAGCCATACGGCAAGGTGCCGTCGCCGTCGTTTGCGAAGCGATTCCTGAACTTTTGCCGGAGGAAAGCAACAATGTCGTATTTATCAAGGTAAAGGATTCAGCGGAAGCCTTGGGCAAATTGCTTTCGCAATGGTATGACAATCCGTCGGAGAAGCTGACATTGGTCGGTGTGACCGGCACCAACGGAAAGACTACTGTTGCCACCCTGCTCTATGATACTTTCCGTGCAATGGGGCATAAGACCGGTTTGCTGTCCACCGTCTGCAATTATATTGACGGCGAAGCCGTTCCCACCGAACATACCACCCCCGACCCTCACACCCTGCAATCCCTGCTGGCACGCATGGTTGAAGCCGGCTGCACCCATGTCTTTATGGAAGTCAGCTCTCACTCCGTTGCTCAGAAGCGCATCAGCGGCTTGTCGGTTGACGGCGGCATCTTCACCAACCTCACGCGCGACCACTTGGATTATCATCAAACCACCGAAAACTACCTCAAAGCCAAGAAAACATTCTTCGACAATCTCCCCGCAACCGCCTTCACCCTCACTAACGCGGACGACAAGAACGGCACTGTGATGCTGCAAAACACCGCCGCCCGCAAATACGCTTACTCCTGCCGCACCTTGACGGATTTCAGGGGAAAAATAATGGAATCCTACTTCGAGGGCACCGAATTGCAAATAAACGGCAAAGAAGTGTCGGTGCATTTCACAGGTCGCTTCAACGCCTACAACCTGCTTGCCGTGTACGGTGCGGCAGTGCTTTTGGGCAAGCCGTCCGAAGAAGTCTTGCTGGTGTTAAGCACCCTCCGCCCCGTGTCGGGACGCTTTGAAACCATCCCTTCCCCAGCCGGATACACCGCCATCGTGGATTACGCCCACACCCCCGATGCCCTGACAAACGTATTGAACGCCATCCGCGAAGTGTCGGACGGCAAAGGGCGCATCATCACCGTGGTCGGTGCCGGCGGCAACCGCGACAAAGGCAAACGCCCGATCATGGCAAAAGAAGCCGCCAGACTGAGTGATCAAGTCATCCTCACCTCCGACAACCCCCGCTTTGAAGACCCCGACACCATCGTCCGCGACATGGCCGCCGGACTTTCCTCCGCCGACCTCTCCCGCACGCTCTGCATCACCGACCGCACACAAGCCATAAAGACTGCTGCCGCTCTTGCCCGCAAGGGCGATGTCATCCTCGTTGCCGGCAAAGGACACGAAGACTATCAAGAGATACAAGGCATAAAGCATCATTTCGACGACAGGGAAAAATTGCGGGAGATATTTCGGCAGGAAAACACAAATTTTGCTTGAAGAATGAAATCAATTACGGAGTGTCCGGCACTTATGAAACACCTCTTCTTCCTCTCTGTCTTCCTTGCCCTCGTTTTTCCTTTAACGGCTCAGACGAAAAAAGATGCGCCGTGGTCAATAAATGAGGCTACGATGTTTGGCATGGGCGGATATAATCTGGAAGATACGTATCTGTCGCCCGGAAAGGGAGTGAATTATACAGGGACGGGCTTCCGTATTCTCAACGAGCGGATGAAGATGACGCACTTGGCGGATTATACCGTTTCACGGCAGCAGCTTCTGCACCTTGACCTCGCTTCCACCTATAACCCGGCGATGACGGCAACGGACGTCGTGGGGTTTATTGATTACAGTCTGGGCTGGCATTACCGCTTCCGTCCTGCCGACAATTTGAAAGTGCTTGCGGGAGCATCTGCCCGCGGCTTGCTCGGTTTTATTTATAATACGCGGAACGGGAATAATCCTGCCTCTGTCAAGGCAGATGCAGATTTGAATCTGTCGGTAGCGGCGATTTACGGGTGGAGGATTAAGAATTATCTGCTGACATTTCGCTATCAGGCGGAAATGCCGTTTGCCGGTGTATTTTTCTCGCCGCATTACAGTCAGTCCTATTATGAGATATTCGATTTGGGGAATGATGACGGGGTGGTGCAGTTTAATACCTTCCATAATAAGTTTGCGATGAAGAATTACCTGACGGTTGATTTCCCTGCCGGTGTCTTTACGGTGCGTGCGGGGTATCTGCACAGTTATTACTATACGGATGTAAACAATATCCGGAGTCACATTATTTCGCATACTTTCTTGCTCGGACTTGTGAAAGAGTTTGTTTCCTTTGGCGGCAGGCGGCTGAAGGATAACCGGAAATACAGGAGTGCATACTATTGAAACAAACAGGAAATGAAACGATGTCTTCCTTATGTATTATTACTGATGCCTGCGCTCTTCTTTGCCGCTTGCGAAAAGGAGGACAGGTATTCGAGTATGCCGCGCGAGAACTTTGAGGCGTTGTGGAAAATAATGGATGAGCATTATTGCTTCTTTGAATACAAGCAGGTGGATTGGGAGGAGGTGCATGAGCGGTACGGGCAGCAGGTGGCGGATACGATGGGGCAGTTTGCCCTATTCGATTTGCTGGGCAGTATGCTGGCGGAGTTGAAGGACGGGCATACCAATCTGGTTTCGCCGTTCAACGTTTCCCGTTACTTGGCTTGGTATGAGGATTACCTTCCTAACTTTTACAAAGAGTTGCAGGAACATTATCTGGGGAAATCCGCCGATTATCTGATAGCAGGGAGTGTTAAATACAAACGCTTGTCCGGCAACAGTATCGGCTATATGCACTACAGCAGCTTTTCCGGCAGTGTGAGCGACCTCGGGCTTGACTACATATTTGATTATTTCAAGGATTGTAAAGGCTTGATTATCGACATTCGCGACAACGGAGGAGGTTCGCTTGCCAACGCCGACCTGATTGCTTCCCGCTTCATTGAGGAGAAACTGTTGACGGGATACATACAGCATAAACTCGGGAAAGGGCATAATGACTTCTCGGAGCCTTATCCTGTTTACCTCGCTCCCTCTGCCCGCACACGCTGGCTTCGCCCCGTCGCGGTGCTGACCAACCGACATTGTTTCAGTGCCGCCAATGACTTTGTGCAGAAGATGCGCATGATGCCGCAGGTGACCGTTATCGGTGACAGGACGGGAGGCGGGAGCGGTCTCCCGCTTAGTTCCGAACTGCCCAACGGGTGGAGCATCCGTTTCTCGGCAGCTCCCATGCTTGATGCCGACAAGCAGCATACGGAGTTCGGCATTGACCCGGACATACGAGTGAATATCAACACTCAAGATCTTTCCGACGGCAAGGATCCCATCATTGAAGCTGCCATCCTACACATCCTTTCTCAACAAGTTTATTAAAATGATACGCCAAGAAGAAGATTATATATTGTCGCTTATCGACCAACTTCAAAAAATAGTCGCCTTTATTTTGAAAAAGAATGCCATTGAAGAAAAAGAAAAAATAATTGCATCTGTTGATGAAGGATTAGGCATTCTAAAATTTTCAATACAAAAATTGAAAGAAAATAATATTGAGGATATTATTTCGAAATATCCCAATACAGAATTACTATATCAGCTCCGTTTACTAATGAATAAATACTTGGAAGCTGACAATGACATTGAAATCCGAAAAAAAGAAAAACAACTGAAAGACCATATTGAAAAAACAACCAAAACCTGCCTCTTCTCAGATTTTTATGCCGATGTATAAGGCGGTGTAGAGACACAAGATTTTGCGTCTCTACTTGCGTCTTAATATTGCATCTCTACTGATGTTCAGTCCGCAGAAGGTCATTAACCGTTTTGACAGGATTGAATGTTTCAACGGGAACTTCAACAAATACAGTGTTCCAATCGCTCATCGCCCCGTTCCACAATCCGGGAAGTTCCAATGCTTTTAATTCACGACCGTCTTTGCTTTTTGAAGAGATGAAGCCCGTGTTTTTATCCGTGTAATCAAGGAGGTTGTATTTTTTGCCCCGATGGTTTTTCAGTGAGCAGACAAGATCAACGGGATTAAAGTGAGTGCCTTGTTCAAAAAAGGCTTTCTTTGCTGGGTCGCTCATATCAATTTGAGAACTTTCAAGGATTTGGGGGGAGTTTGTGCCGTCGGCGTTTACCGCCAGAAAGGGACCGCCGCCCGGTTCGCCTACGTTGCGCACCATGCCGCATACCCGCAAGGGACGGTTCAGTTTATTCTTTATATAAAGGATAAGGTCGGCGTCTTCCAAGTATTTGGTTTCAGGATTACGGATACAGAGGTCGTTTTGCAGGAAGTGCAGCATTTCCTGTATCTGGTCGCGGGTGTATTTGCCGCCTTCTGTCAGCCGGAGATAATCGAAGATACGCTTTTGAAGGGTGACTAACAGACCGGCTATGACCTTCTTGAAGATGATGGTTGAGCTTTTGTAGCTGTCGGGAACAACATTGTCTATATTTTTGATAAAGACAATGTCGGCATCAATATCGTTCAGATTTTCAATCAGTGCACCGTGACCGCCGGGGCGGAAGAGCAGCGAGCCGTCCGCGTTGCGGAACGGATGGTTTTCCTTATCTACAGCAATGGTATCGGTATGCTGTTTCTGTGTACTGAATGTGATGTCGTAGCGCACGGAAAGTTCATCTTCGTAGGCAGACTGTTTGTCGGCTACAAGTGTTTCAAACAGAGCACGGTGTTCGGGAGATACGGTGAAATGGAGCTTTACTTCGCCCGAATGGTTCTTTGTATAGCGTGCGCCTTCCACCAGATGTTCTTCCATCGCGGTGCGGGCTTTGTCGGGATAAGTGTGGAAAAGGAGCAGACCTTTGGGGAGATTTCCGTAATTCAGTCCGCGGGGTTCAAGCAGATTGGACACAACGGCTTTATAATTTCCCGCAGCGATGAGAGCGGCGGCAGTCTGCTTTTCGTTCTGCTTGCATTTCTCGTTCAGCGCATCGTAGAAGGCAAAGCGGGGAAGACCGTCGAAAAACTCACGCATAAAGGGCGTTAAAGGCTCTTTGCCTTCCGAAGAAAGGAAAGCGAACAAGTCCTTAAACATACGGCTTGCCGCTCCAGAAGCAGGAACAAACTTAACCGCCTTCTTGGTGTCATCGGTCAGCCACTCTTCCCAAACCTGCATGTAAGCGGTCTGCCGGTCGTTGGGAACAGCCGTGATACCTTTCCCCACGGCGGCGGAATCCATAATATCAAGAAAGGGAAAACCTTTCCTGAAGGATGACAGCTGGTCTTCTATCTGCTGCCCGGATATGCCCTTGGCAGCCAGCAATTCGCAGTCTTCTTTTCCAAACATGTTATTAATGATATTATAAAGTATAACGATTTACCTCTCAAATACGCGGACAAATGTAAACAATCACGAACAAATACAAAAAGGTTCTGCCTGTTCAAACGGAGAACTCAAAAATAGTTGCCTGCAACAAAAAAGAAAGGAAATGGCTGTAGAAGAAGTAAATTGAGTTATGTTCGCACGCTATTTATGAGATAATAAGCCGTAGCTATAAGGGGTTATTACGCACATCCCGAAAGAATGCTAAAGCGCAGCGGCACGTCGGGTTAAGGGATAACGCCGTCAGGAAAGTCCTGAAAGGACGATATAAATACAAAATGTAACCTGTAATTTCCGGTTCTAATATCGGACTCACGATAATTTTACAAACAATTTTAATCATATAGAAATGAAAGTAATCAAACAAAGTTTTGAAATTATTCAACTGCCGGAAAATGCTTTATTGCTAATTGAGAAAGCAGGAAGAACCTGTTATAAATCGGAAGATAAAATTTCAGAGGGAACGGCTGAGATATTTGGAAAAAGATTATTGGACAGTCAGCATGAATCTGTTTTAGAACATGTGTCTGTGTCTGTCAGATTTATTACCAATAGAGGGGTTTCTCATGAAATAGTCCGGCATCGTATGTGTTCATTCAGTCAGGAATCCACTCGCTACGTAAATTACAACCATAAGGAAATGGAATTTATTTTACCCGTTTGGTGGGAAGAGTGGAGTATGGAACAACAAAATCTTTGGACAAAATCTATTGAAAATGCAGAAAAAACATATTCTGAACTTATAGCATTAAAGACAACTCCGGAAAAAGCGAGAGAAGTACTTCCCAACAGCTTAAAAACAGAAATTGTTGTAACTGCAAATATTAGAGAATGGAGGCATATTTTCCAGCTAAGATGCAGTAAAAAAGCACATCCTCAAATGAGAGAGCTGATGAAAACTTGCTGTCATGAATTTAAAAAGAAAATCCCTGTATTGTTTGATGATATAGAACTTGAATAAAATGAATATTACTTTGTCTCCGGACATGATTTCAAAATGATTAAGTAATTGTATAGCGTCACAACGTTGTTGATAGCAGTCGGTCTCTTCCGAAAGAATCCGGAAGAGACTGTAAAAAAAGTTGCTTATTTTTATTCTATCAAATAAAAATAAGATGCAACAACTTTATCACTCAAATACGCGGACAAATGTAAACAGTCACGAACAAATACAAAAATGTTCTGCCTAACGAGGAGAAAAACATGTCACCCCTTTTTCTTTGTTGGATTTCCGGAAAATTATTAATTAATGCATCAATAAGTTTAAAATCATATTGATGATAGTAGAAATTCCAATAATGGAAACTGTCCCTCCAATAGCCCACTTTTTTACTCTTTTCTTATAACAATTATATTCCGTAGCCTTTTCAATCAAAGTTTGGTTCATTTCTCCCAATTTTATACATAAGTCATTCATCAAAGATTCTGTTTTGAATGATAGTTCTTCAAGCAAACGATTCTCAGTTTCTTGTAGTTTAGTATTAAAAACAATTATCTCTTTATCTATTTGGTTGTTTTTTTCTTCTACTTGAGCAAAAAGCACACTGTGCCGCTCGTTCAAACGGGAAATCAATTCCGAAATCTTTAGTTGTTCTGCTTCAAGTGCTGCATTTTTTGCAGATAGGTTTTCCTTTATCGAATTAATGTTTTTTTGCGATTGTTCTGCCAATCTTTGCATTTCTGTTTGTATCGCAGAAAAATATTCCCGTATTTGAAGATATATCTTCTCAGTTTCTTTTTTTGCCTCGTTTAAATATTTATTTAAATTATTCTCTAAAGGCAAAACAAAATTTTCGATATATTTAAATCGTCCTGTTAGCTGAGTAAACTCACTACGAACTTCACAATTAAAAGTTCTCATTTTATTCGCATGAGAAATTGAAATTTTTATAAATTCTTTTAGGTTCTCATCCGTAATTTGAGCTTTTTTGCACCATTCACATACCAGATCATCTATTTGTACAATGCTACCCGTTGCACTTCCAATCTGATTATAAATATCTGCTTGCACCATAACTAACGTTTTAATCAAATTAGTCATGCATTGCATGTTGCCATTATTCTCACGTAAAGATGTAGCTATTTGACCAAGACTTTTCGATATTTGTTGATTAAGATCTGTTAGTTGATCCTTTATTTTTTCAGCGGATACAATACCAAAAAAGTTCCCCTCAAGCTCACCTATTTTCGATCCGGATGATTCTATTGTAAAAGCAAGCTGATTGATTTTTGCATTTCCATCCCTGAGTTTGCGTTCCAATGAGGCAAGGCTATCAAGGCTGGATACGGAGTCTAAAAGACCTCCATTATTTTTAATTGAATTATTCATATTTCATTTTTAAAAACAATCCCAGTGAAACAGATTAGAAGTGAAGATGCTATCTTTATCAGTGAAGAAATACCCATTACCACCATCTCCCCAATTTAAATAACGAGAAGAGGACAACTGAAATAACAATCTGAAGCGATTCAAATCGCCTATGCGAAAATCATTCTGAATAAAATCCGCATATCCACCTATTTTACTGGTGCTTATTGGATTTTTCTCATTGTCTTGGCAAAGAAGCCCCTTTATGGTCACGCACTTGTTCCCTATGAGATAGTCACTATTGTAATTTCGCAACGGCTTATCTACCTGTGCATTATTGTCTATTGTCGGCCAATAGATAATTCGTGCAGTGTTCGTTGCAAAGTAACTTTCATCTTCACCATAGTCTTCATCATCAAAGATGAAAAATTGGAGCATTCCCTGTTTCGGCAGATAATCCAATGCAGGTAACTCTGCCAAATTGAACTGCGCCAAGAATACCAACTCCTTACCAGATTCCGTCGTAGGGAATGCTACCCCAACAGGAATATAAGGATAACCAAACAACTTGCTTTCTAAAAGTGTTGCTTCACGTTCTTCAAAACTCAATTTTATACAGTTCATAACTTTTTAAGCTGTTTAAGTAATAAACAAGTCTCTGCCTGTGAAGTGTCCACTTCTAAAGCCAATTCTTTTATTTCTAAATTAGTATCCTCTATTTGAACGAAATTGTCCAAAATCTGGTCACGCTTTACAGCCATATACGCTATCCCCTCTTCAATAAACTTTACCGTCTGAAACATCGTAATAGCTGTTTTTTGGTCTGATATTGCTGTTCGTGTCAATTCTCTTGCGGCACTCTTTACTAGTAAATTGTTGTAAGCATCTTGTTCTGCTCTAAACTTCATTTTGTCTTTATGTTTGTCAAAAGCCATCAACACCAAAGCAGACAGAATACTGCTTACCAATCCGGAAATAACAGCCGATATCTCTGAGGATATAGGTGCGAGGAATGGTAAATTTGTTGTGATTGCCTTATCCAGCACCTCATTTAATGCTGCACCCGCTGCAAAAGCGAGTCCGGAGGAAATCACCTTCAAGGCTTCAAAAATACGTTCTTTCATCGGCCTTTTACTATCTGCAATAATCTTGAATGCCCGAAGGATTGATCCCATCATGCAACGAATCAACTTGAAAATATTTTTAGCTGTCGAGAAGAAAAAATTTACCACAAGATTTGCTATTTCTGAAGCAGCATTGTTTGTAGCAAATTCAGCAATGGTCTTCCATATATGCGATAGCTCTTCTTTTACACGCCTCCAGATATTGCTAAATACACGTTTTATTCTATCAAGCAGAGAACCATCATCAGAAACTTTTTTGCCGCGAAACTCCACAAAAAACTCTTGCACACTAATAGTAAGAGTCTCTCCAACTAATTTTTTTCCGGTAGCCGCTACAGCTGATTTAGCCATGCCTTTCACAAACGGAACACTTTGATTCTTTACTGCCATTTTTACAGTTTCAACAGTTTTCGCTTGGTTTGCTTTATGCGTTTCTTCTCTCACTTTTTGTAGATCCATTTCTTTATCGGGATGTTCCTTCGCATATTCCAGTGTGTCCTTATCTCGCATAGACTTGTTTATATGCTCACTTGTATTAGCAAAGTTATTTTTATTGTTTGCCACTTTTGAAAGATCTTTTTCAAATCCTTCTTGAGTGTCTGAACTATATAAAGCCAATTTGGGATCTCTTGAAAGTCCTGCTACCGAATATATATGATCTACATTGATGGTGGTGGTTGTATCGTGCTTTTGTTGTTCATTTTCATCTATATGCCAATTCCGTTCATCGCTTGTGCAATACAATGTTTTACTGGTATACGCATCTTGATAAGAACCGTCATTTCTTTTTGTTGAATTTAGGTGGACTTGTTTTGCTTGATTATATGCATTGTTAAACGGAGCACGCTTCCTATATTCATTTACATCCCATCTACCATCAGTACGGTCTTCCCACATCTCAAAACGCTTCTTATCAGCTTCGCAAGCGAACACCTCGTTCTCGAAATTTAAAGGGGTTGTTACCACTGCCCCTTGGTCGGGACGCCAATCGCCTATATCTGACAAATTAACAATTTGCGCTATTGAGTCAATGGCTGCTTTCTCTATTGTATCAAAAATCTCCTTACCCAAGTTATCTTGAGAATGAACGCTCTCGCTCAGTCGGGCAATCTCAGCCAAATCATTTTCTTCTTCTTGTGTTAAAAAAATATCCATATCATCAAGTTGCTTGAGATAGGAATCATAATCCGTATTATTCATAATATGCTATTATCTAAGTGAATAATTCAAGTTGCCGGTGATAAAAAGTGATATTCAATTCATTGTGAAAAAAGAGTCAATCCTCTATATTGTGCTAATCAGACACAACAAGAGGATTGACAATAGTAGCAAAATGCTGTGAAGCTATATGAATAAAGAAATTATCCGTTCACTTTCTTCATGTGTGCAACGAGGTCAAGCACTTTGTTTGAATAGCCCCATTCGTTGTCGTACCAAGAAATAACCTTGATGAATTTATCGGTCAGGGCGATACCTGCTTTGGCATCGAAGATGGAAGTGCGGGAGTCGCCGACGAAGTCGGAGGAAACAACGTCTTCTTCGGTGTAGCCGAGGATACCTTTGAGTTCGTTTTCGGAAGCGGCTTTCATGACGGCTTTGATTTCGTCGTATTTTGCCGGCTTGGCGAGGTTCACGGTCAAGTCAACTACGGAAACGTCCAAAGTCGGGATGCGGATGGACATACCGGTCAGTTTGCCGTTCAATTCGGGAATTACTTTGCCCACAGCTTTGGCGGCACCGGTGGAAGAGGGAATGATGTTGCCGGCAGCGGCGCGACCGCCTCTCCAGTCTTTGGCGGAAGGACCGTCAACGGTCTTCTGGGTAGCCGTGGTGGCGTGAACGGTGGTCATCAAACCGTCAACGATGCCGAACTTGTCGTGCAATACTTTGGCGATGGGAGCCAGACAGTTGGTGGTACAGGAAGCGTTGGAAACGAACTGCGTGCCTTTCTTATAAGCGTCCAGGTTCACACCGCAAACGAACATCGGGGTGTCGTCTTTGGAAGGAGCCGACATGACAACGAATTTCGCACCGGCATCAATGTGACCCTGTGCCTTGTCTTTGGAAAGGAACAAACCGGTTGATTCAACAACGTATTCGGCATTGACTTCGCCCCATTTCAAATCGGCAGGATTTTTTTCTGCGGTTACGCGGATCGAATTTCCGTTTACCACCAGATTTCCATCCTTAATATCCACCGTCCCGTCGAAACGCCCGTGAACCGAGTCGTATTTCAACATATAAGCCATGTAATCAACACTAATCAAGTCGTTGATACCAACCACCTGAATGTCATTTCTTTTTTGGGCAGCACGGAAAACCAGTCGCCCGATACGGCCAAAGCCGTTAATACCTACTTTAATCATTTGTACTAAAACTTTTAATGGATTATTATATAACCTTTCTTTTTTAAGCCTTCAAACCTTAACAGCCGCAAGGAGCAGCGCACGAAGCGGTCAGTGCAAGCAGAAGCAAACTGGCTGCCAAAAGCCGTGTATAATGTTTCATCTTAGTTTGTCACTGTTTTTTCACGCGCGCAAAGGTAGCCATGTTTTGGAAAGTTCCTTTAATCACCAAAGAAAAATATGCTCCATAACATAAATTAGCCATTTCCCCGAAAAAACGCCAATCATGCAAGGCTTTCTTTACTGCATTTTGCTGCAAAAAAACAGCAGAGACGCAACGTTTTGCGCCTCTGTCGTCCTGAAATAACACGAGTTCGATATAAAAATAGTCGTAACTATAAGGATATTACGCACATTCCGAAGGAATGGAAGATTTCAGCCCCACATGAAGCGCAGCGGAATGTGGGGTTTACGAAAGGGCGACACGGTGGAGCCCTGCAAGGACGATACAAATACAAAATGTAACATATAATATCCGGTCGTTATGTAGAGCCGCAAAATTTTGCGGCTCTACCGGCGGGTCACCCTTTCCCTGAAACCCCACATGAAGCGAAGCGAAATGTGAGGCTGAAATATTTTGTTCCTTCGGAACACCAATATTCCTTTTTGGGGCAGTGATATAGGGATTTTCTCAAACGTTAGGGGCAGTTGCTCTGCCAATAACCCGCTGAACCCGCTTGATTCCCCAAGAAAACAGCAGCGGGCGTGTCATATTCCACACCAAAGAGAGAAGTCCCAAGCCTTCCGCCTTAGCCCCCGACTGCTTTGGCGAGGGAAGCACGGCGGATGAAAGACCGGATAATATCAACCTGCCGGAATAATCGCGCATATAGCGAAAGTTTTCGTCTATCTTTTCTTTCCGCAAGGCACATTCCGCCTTGATGCGTTCTTTGTCAGCCGTCAGCTTCTCCATCGGGGTCGGCGGCGGTGTCGGTTTCGTTTCCAATGTTTGTGTCATGCGTTTTTCTCCTCGTTTTCGTTCAGCACACTGATGACTATGTTCATGATTTTTGTGCTAAGCCTCTTTTTGAAACATACGACTATTCCGATGACAAGCAGGCAGCAGCCGCTGATGATGGCAAATCCTGCGCTTGGCGAATTTAATACCTTTCCCAGCCATAATCCGCACGCCAGAAGGATGCACAAGGCAGCCGGCACAGCGAGAAACAGGATTATCAGGGCGTAAGAAAAGAGAGCGGCCAATTTGCCCGCCCTCTCAAAGGTATTCAGCTTTAGCAGTTCAAATTTCAACTCCGCATAAGCCGTGACATCTTCTTTCAGTTCGTCGAAGATTTGCCCGCAATCCTTTTTCATGCGGCGTTCACTCACTTTTGGCTTCCTGACATCCCTTTGCCGCACTCAAGGTTTCACATCCGCCTTTCTTTGCTGCCGCAAGGGCGTTGCCAAAACCTTCCTTCGCCTTGTCTGCCAAGTCTTTCAACTCATCAAACAGCTTTTCGCCCTTGTCGGACGCTGCCAGATAACCTATTGCCGCACCAACAGCAATACCGGCCACGAGGCCTAACAACACTTTTGAATCTGAAGTTTTCATAAGTCACTATGTATTTAAGTTTTAAAAAACGGTTAAAGGTAACGGTTTTATCCTTACTTCTTCATTTGGCAGGTGTCAATCGTCCGTATTTAATCTTTTTTATGACTCACTGTGCCTGTCGCCCCAAAGGCGTTTCATGTGTTCGAGTAATTTGCTTTCAGCAGGATTGGGCTGGGCTTTCCAAAAATGCTCGTGCCGGGCTTCGAGAGGCAGATAGTCCTGTTTGATAAAATGGTTCTCGTAATCATGGGCATATTTGTATTCTTTGCCGTAATCAAGTTCCGCCATCAGCTTGGTGGGGGCGTTCCGGAGGTGCAAAGGCACGGGCAGGTTTCCCGTCCGCTCAACAAAAGCAAGAGCCTCGTCTATCGACAGATAAGCTGAATTGCTTTTGGGACTTGTTGCCAGATAGACCGTTGTTTCCGCCAAAATAATCCGACCCTCAGGCCAGCCAATCTTCCGCAACGCATCGAAACAGGCGTTTGCCAGCAAAAGCGCATTGGGATTTGCCAGACCGATGTCTTCGGCAGCCGAAATAAGCAGGCGGCGGGCGATAAACTCAGGATCCTCCCCGCCTGCCACCATGCGCGCCAGCCAATAAACGGCGGCATCAGGGTCGCTCCCCCGAACAGACTTAATAAAAGCGGAAATAATATCATAGTGCATCTCTCCCCCCTTGTCGTAAGCCGCCGGATTCTCCTGCAAACGCTCGACCACCTTCGCGTCCGTAATCTCCACCGTATCACCCTCTTCCGCCGAAACAACCAAATCCAGTATGTTAAGCAGCTTCCTCGCATCCCCACCGGAATAACGAAGCACGGCATCCGTCTCCGTCAGCTTAATGTTCTTCTCTTTCAGCACAATGTCCTCCTCCACTGCCTTATGCAGCAAAGCAAGCAAATCATCCTTGCCCAGCGATTTGAGCACGTACACCTGACAGCGCGACAACAAGGGACGGATCACCTCAAAAGAGGGATTTTCCGTAGTCGCCCCGAACAACGTCACCACCCCCTTCTCCACCGCATTCAGCAGCGAATCCTGTTGCGACTTGCTGAATCGGTGAATCTCATCAATAAACAGCACGGGCGACACGGCATTGAAAAAACGGTTACTCTTCGCCTTCTCAATCACCTCACGCACATCCTTCACCCCCGAATTAACGGCACTCAGCATATAAAAAGGAGCCTCCAAGCGGTCGGCAATAATCTGTGCCAGCGTAGTCTTCCCCACCCCCGGCGGTCCCCACAATATAAAGGAAGGCACCCGCCCCGCATCAATCATTTTCCGCAGCACGGCACCCTCTCCCACCAAATGCCGCTGTCCGATATAATCGTCCAGTGACTTCGGGCGCATACGTTCCGCCAACGGCTGATTTAGCATAGGGGTAGATGTTTTGTGTGTTTATACGAAACCTGTAAAACCCGACAAAAGTAAAGAAAAAACCCAGCCGTTTTCTTTTATAAATCCGGTTACCGTAAGCCGATGAACTCCTAATATACGTGCAATAGCACTCTTGGACACCTTTTTACTCAGCAACTCTTTTATCTCCGCATCCTTTCCCGTGAGTTTCTTTATTTTTGATTTACTCCCCTTGGGGCGACCTAAAACAACTCCCTCGGCACGCTTGCGGGCAAGAGCCTCCTTGGTTCGTTGAGAAATAAGATTGCGTTCTATTTCAGCAGAAAGACCAAAAGCAAAAGCAAGAACTTTGGAATTAATGTCACTCCCCAACCGATAATTGTCTTTGATAGTCCAAACCTGAATATCCCTGTTCATACATTCATTGAGAA
>LBCX01000262.1 GCA_001657575.1 Bacteroidales bacterium Barb4 | reverse complement strand
GTTTATATTAAAAATGTTAGTTCAATAAATCGCCCCTAATTCCAAATCAGTCAAATACCGCATATCCCTTTCCTCTTCGTATGTCAGCGGTCTGCAAGCCTCATACAGCTCTCTGGCTATCTCATACTCTTTGCCGGCTATTTCAATGTCTTCTTTTAGGATAGTCTCTATCTCATGGCGGTAGTCCACATTGTAGGCGGCTATTACCGCCTGTTTCGGTGCTGTTTGAACGAATGACAGTTCGCCTTTGAGCGTTTCAATTTCGTTCAGGATGTCGAGGTGGTGCTTCATCTTCATTTGGTGTTATGGGCTTTGACAGCCGCCGCCATCCGTTCAAAGGCTTTCATGTATTCGGCGTACTGTTCGCCCTTGTAGATTTGCACGTTGAAAATCGGCGCAAGGCCATTTTCCAACCACACCGTAACATGGTTTGAACTCGGCTCAATGGACAGCGACAGTTCGCTTTCCTCTCTCAAAAGGGAGAGTTGAAGCTCTTGGAGCTTTTGGATAGTTTCTATGTAGGTCATTTTTGGGGGATTTTTATGAAAGTAGGTAATCGGAATATATCGTTTCAAAAGTCTCTGCTGCATAAATGGCGAGTTCACGAGTTTTGAGAGCGAGGCGAGAGGCTCGACTCGAACCCGCACACCAAGAACCATCGCCATCCCCCGCATACGTAGCTACACCGCTCGTGTTCGGTATATTGTACGAGCGGGACAAAACAAGTTTTCCGTCCACTGTTTTTACATAAAACCACGGGAAGTATCGCCATTCTGTATCAAAGAATTTAGGTGTCCACCCCTCGTTTAGCACTGATGTGATTACCTTTAATTTTTTGTAGGCGATTTCGTCCTTTGTAATCCCCACCGCGCTCAACACGCTTTCGTTCAAAGGCTCTATTCCCAACTCCGCACAGGCATCCTCATAGGATTTTATACGCTCTGTAATACTTTGTTTCATTGACTTTTTACGCGATTGAAATCAAATTAGCCTTCTTAAAACATCTCCACGCCGACACTTCAGTGTCATAATAAGTCTGTACAGTGTCGTTCTTCTTCTTTTCCTTGTAGTCGGGCTGTTGCGCTTCAAATTCGGGAACGATTTTGTCCGACAGTGTCCCGTAGGCTTCTCTTTTACTGCCGTCCACTTTGAGGAAGTAGAACTTCACGATGCCCGTCTTCATTTTGGCAATCAGTTTGGCGTTTGCCCAAGCCGCTTTCAGGGCTTCGCTCATCGTATAGCCATTCTTCTTTACAAACTGCCATGCAAGGCTCATTATGCCTTTCAGTGTTTCTTTTGTTTTCATATCTTACTTTATTTATAAGGCGGAGAAACGGCAAAAACCGCACGATAGAAGTCTCCAAAGGTGGTAGCCCAGACTCTATCGGCGGTTTCGCCTTAAATACTAAAGTAAGTTTATCTTTCATTTCAGGGCTACCACGCGCCGAACTGACTTTCAAAATCCCCGCACTAATTTCTCTCTTGAAACTTACAGCCCTTGCGCTTTCCCTTATATTTGCGGTGTCAAACTCAAATCATGCCAAGGGGGACGCTCTGTGCTTTTGTGCGGGTTTTGTGGGGGCAAAGATAGTGATGTATTTCACTAAAACTAACTGATTAGTGAAATTATTCAGTACGATAAGTTTATTTAACATTTAGAAGATATGAAATTGAAACAGAGAACTAAAAGAATAATGGAGTGGGTTGGAGGGTCTATTGTCGTACCTGTCGTGATTGTATCACTAACCGACTTTATCAATGAAAAAAAGCCGTTTGAAACTGTAATCCGCTCAATCTGTTGGGCAGCGGATGCTCTCTACGGATTTGGAATGTATGAGGTTCTGATTTGGCAGGTGCTTGCAGGGATAATGTCTATATCTCTACTTACATGGATTATCATGCGTCTGCACAAAAATAAATACGACCCCAATCCTGCGTTTTTGGAATATACGGAGGATAAGATGCACGGGTATAGTTGGAGGTGGGAATGGAGAAAACAGGGGAACGATTATGCTATAATTGACTTGAAAATGATATGTCCGATTCATGGTATTCCTCTGGTTCATGGCTTCCCGTATTGGGAGTGCCCGCATGAGAATTGTCATCACGGCTATTTGTATTCTCCTGTTGATGAATCGTTGGAGGATAAGGTAAAGTTTCTAATTCACGATAATGCAAAAGCAAATCGGTTTCCAAAGAGTCCACCCTGATTTCCAATCTGTCTATCCTGCGCTCCAATTTGCGAATGTTAGAGTTGTGTATGCCTATCCACGTTCCAAGCGAAACACAAACAATGAGCAGTTCTATTTTTTCTGCATATCCTTTGAACATAATCTTATAAGGAGGCTTATAAAAGACGTCATTAACTGTTGTATCAAAAAGCCCTCAATCCATGTATAGGGACACGGAAAGAGGATTTTAAGGTTGTTAAACCCGATTTCTCTGCATTTCCTATAATGCGGGGGCAAATGTAGTGAAATATTTCACTAAGCAAATTGACACTAATAAATTATAGGTATGACAACAAAAGACAGGCTAAAAGAGTATTTGAAATACAAGAAAGTAGGCAGAAACAAGTTTGAGGCTGCCATAGGCGTTTCAATCGGATATATATCTACAAAAGCCATAACAATAACTTCTGACGTTATTGAGAAGGTATGCGCCTACTTTCCTGAACTAAATATAGATTGGCTCATTACAGGCAGGGGCGAAATGGAATTTACAGAGGTTGGATTACTTCAACCCTCCCCTGACCTCATAACCGCCCTGAAAGAGACTATCGCATCTCAAAGGCTAACGATAGAGGCACAGCGGGAAGCAATTGAGGCAATTACTAAAAAAATGCCCGTCCAAAACCGAAAGGAGGTGGAAATGGAAGAGATATAAGCGGGGAATGGTTTATGATTTGGAATATTCAATTTACTAATTAAATAATTAAAAAACAAAGTTTTATGAAAAGGTTAAGAATGATTTTATCGGTTATGGCGGTTATGGTAGCTTTGGGTGTGACATCGTGTGGGGGTGGCAGTTCCTCACAATCGTCTGGCAGTACATCAAAAACGGAACATTTTCATGTTGGCGATTATGGGGAAATTAAAGTTACTTGTTTTGGAGGGATTACAGAGGATTATCTGTCGGAGGCTTACAAATGGGCTTTGAAAGGAGACGATATGGAGATAAGAAGAATGGTAGTTGAAGGGAAAGGATACGAACTATTTCCAACAGTTCCTATTAAAGTATTAAAAACGACATTTGGCGGGAATTGCTTTGTTAGGGCGGATATAGGAATAGAAGTAGAGGTTTGGATTTTGGACGCATGGATTATAAAGAGATAACACTAATAATTAAAAAAATCAATCAAAATGGACTTCAAAGACCAATTAAAGAGCATATCCGAGCGGATAGAAAAAGTAAAGGAAAACCTGCAAACGGAGGAGGCGACCAAAAACGCCCTAATCATGCCGTTTATCCAAGCGTTGGGATACGATGTGTTCAATCCGTTGGAGGTAGTGCCCGAATATACCTGCGACATAGGGACAAAAAAGGGCGAAAAGATAGACTATGCCATACTCAAAGAGGGAGAGGCTATCATACTCATTGAGTGCAAGCATTGGAAGTCCGACCTTACGCTTCACGACAATCAGCTACTGCGGTATTTCCACGTGTCAAAGGCAAAGTTCGGGTTACTCACAAACGGCATCATTTACAAGTTCTACACCGATTTGGAAGCCGCCAACAAAATGGACGAAAAGCCGTTTCTGGAAGTGGATTTAACGGATATAAAGGGCAACCAGACAGAGGAGCTGAAAAAGTTTCACAAGACCTATTTCGATGTGGAAACCATCCTTAGCTCGGCAAGCGAACTGAAATATACGAGCGAAATAAAAGCCATATTAAGCCGTGAATTTGCCGCTCCAAGCCCCGAATTTGTAAAGTTCCTATCCAAACAGGTATATGACCGAACGATAACAGCCAAGCTACTTGAACAGTTCACGGAACTTGTGCAAAAATCAATTAACGGCTTTGTAAGCGAGACCATATCCGACAGACTCAAAACGGCACTAAACAGCGAAAATACAGCCGAAAAAGCGGTAAGGGAGGAAAAGGCAGAGGTCGTCGAAGAAGAAATCCAGAACAACGGCATAGTGACAACAGAGGAGGA
>LBCX01000261.1 GCA_001657575.1 Bacteroidales bacterium Barb4 | reverse complement strand
TTATTAAACAACGTGAGTTCGATATAAGGATAGAATAAAGTGTATTGCGCAGTCAGTTCAAACTTGACATGAACGGATAGCTTTTTAGGTAAAAAGCAATAAGCAACAATACCGGATATTAAATTTGCAATGAAGTTGTTAAAGCTTCGATGCCTCGCATGTTCAATCTGACAGATATTCTTAAGGTTGTTGTTACCTGATTCAAAGACAGCTCTCTTTCTAAGAATGCTCTGGCCATTCAGTGTCATGTATCGTTCTTTCATATTGCGTTTTACGACAGTCAAAAGCTGAATACCGACAAGGCAGAGTCTGTTGAACAGTCCTTCTGCGATGTATCCCTTATCCGCAAAAAGTTTACCCGTCACCCCTTTGAGCAGGCTGCCGGATTTCAACGGATCACGATCGTCCGCATTTCCGGCGGCGAATACGAAGTTGATGATTTCCCCTTTCTCATTGCCTGTCAGGTGCAGCTTGAAACCAAAGAACCGGTCCACGGATGATTTCTCCCATCCGGCAATGTTTTTGAAGACTTTATGATTATGAATCCGTTGATTCCGGCAAACTTTCAGGCAGGCGGAGTCTGCGAAAGGGATGCCCGTACAGTCTCCCGATAAACAGGTCACAGGAAGAGCCGCTTTCTTTTCAAGTTCTGCAAAGCGATTATAAGACACAGATTTAGGAAATAAAGACTGTTGATGTTTACAGACATAAAACAGGCAATAATGTTTCAAACATCTGAATCCGCTTGGATGAAACAGAATCAAAATGGTGATAATCTCACATCTGATAATCCGTTCGGATTGTTCCGCTATTTTTTACCTTCATAATCCTCTCTTAGAGAATGTTTTTCTGTTGTTGATAGATATTCTTTACAAAAGTTGTCTGCCGGAAAGAAAATCTCCGTATTTTATCGTCCGTCAGCATGGTTACAGTGTATTATATATTTGTATTTGAACACTATAAATATAAGAACTGTGCTTTAATTATGCTGACTTTTTAACTATTTCTTATATCGAACTCACGTTGTTTAATAAGCCGGGAAAATTTTTGAGGAAGTTGAATAATTTCTTGAATGAGCCAACAGACTTTTTGTACGTTTACCTTTTGAAAAAAAACAGCCTGCATGATTGTTTTTGCTACTTTTGCCCGCAGTTTTAAGTTAGGATGGAGGATTTAAGCAGCATACAAGCACCTGTGGCGGACGAACTGATTCATTTCAGGGAGGACTTTGCCGCTTCCATGAAAAGTTCGACCCGCCGGTTGCAAACTTCGATAGACTTTCTCCTTGCCACCTCCGGCAAACAGATTCGACCCCTCCTGACTCTCCTTGCCGCCAAAGCCTGCGGCACTGTCACGAAAGATACCGTTAATGCTGCCGTCCTGCTCGAACTGTTGCATACGGCGACACTGATTCACGACGATGTGGTGGACGAAACCAAGTTGCGCCGCGGCAATCCTTCGCTCAATGCCGTGTTTGACAACCGCATTGCTGTGCTTACCGGCGACTACGTCCTTTCCACCGCCTTGGCGCGAGCCATACAGACCGGCAACCTGCACATCCTCCGCATCGTTTCCAATCTGGGCAGGGAACTGTCCGAAGGCGAAATAGCCGAGCTGGAAGCCGTTGAAGAAAGCCTTTTGGACGAAACCCGCTACATGCACATTATCCACAAGAAAACGGCTTCCCTGCTGTCTGCCTGTGCGGAAATCGGTGCACTTTCCGCCGGTGCCGGCGACGAGGCAGTCGCTGTCTGCCGTGAATTTGGCAAGCACTTGGGCTACTGCTTCCAAATCAAGGACGATATTTTCGATTACTACAAAGACACCGACATCGGCAAGCCCACCGGCAACGATATACGGGAAGGCAAAGTAACCCTCCCCTTGCTCTACGCCCTGCGGGAAGGCGAAAAAGATACCGTTGCCTCCGCTCTCCGCATCATCCGCTCCCAATCCTTTACCGAAGAAAACATCGACACCCTCCTGTCCTTTGCCAAACAAAGCGGTGGCATCGAATATGCCGAAGGCAAAATGAAAGAACATTTTGCCGAAGCCGTGCAACTGCTTGACAAACTGCCCGCCTCCACTGCCCGTACCTCTCTTGCCGCTCTGGCGAATTACATTGTCATCCGAAAGAAATAAGCAATCAGTGTATCACTGTAGTAGAGACACAAAATTTTGTGTCTCTACTGTTTGCGGCAACCTGCCAAAATCACTACATATAGCGATTGCCCTGCGCCGGTATTCGCTCTTCTTTTGCGCCATAATTAAGCAGATGCCTGAAATCTCTTACCCCTTCGGGGCGGCTGTGTAACATCGGTAATTAAGAAGAACAGTATAATGGGAAACAAACAGTATGCAGCGGTGGGCTTGTGCCTGCTGCTTTCAATCAGTCAGGGCGTTAAAGCCGGCGAGGACGGGGTGCAAGAAGAGGATTCCGTCAGGTATTTCACTACGGAGGAGGTCGTGATAACGGCTTCGCCGAAGGAGACAAACGATTTGCGGAAGCTGCCCGGCTCCGTGTCCGTCCTTTCGCCGCAACTCATAGCCGGACGGCAGATTGAGTCGCTGAAAGACATCAGCGCGTCCGTCCCCAACCTCTATATGCCGGCTTACGGGGCGAAGCTGACGTCGGCGATTTACATTCGCGGCATCGGGGCGCGGAGCAGCGGGCAGACGGTCGGTCTTTATGTGGACAACATTCCTTATTTGGACAAGAGCACGTTTGACTTTGAGCTGACCGACATTCAGCGGATTGAAGTGCTTCGCGGCCCGCAGGGCACACTTTACGGCAGGAATGCGATGGGCGGGATTATTAACGTCCGCACGCTTTCGCCTTTTGATTTTCAGGGCACGAAGCTGTCGGTGTCCGGCGGAAACTACGGACTGCTCAAGGCAAAGGCTTCGCATTACCGCAAGCTGAGCGACAAGCTCGCCCTTTCCACCGGCGGGTATTACGACCGAAGCGACGGCTTTTTCACCAATGAATACACAGGTCGCAAGGCGGACAATGAGGAGTCGGCGGGCGGACGCTTCAAGATGGACTGGCGCATTGCTCCCCGCTTCACTGCCGCCTATTCCTTTACCTTTGATTATACCTCGCAGGGGGCTTTCCCTTACGGAAAGTACGACCGCGCGAACAATAAAGTCCTGCCCGTTGCCATCAACGACCCGAGCAGCTACAATCGCCGGATGACGGCAAACAACCTGCAACTGGAATACCACACGGACAAGGTCGTTCTGACCTCTACTACCGGGCATCAATGGTTTGACGACAACATGCAGATGGATCAGGACTATGACACCATTGCCAAGTTTACCCTTGCACAGAAGCAGCTTCAACGGGCTTTCAGTCAGGAAATAGCCGTGAAAAGCCTCACGACGGGCAACTATCAATGGTCGTCCGGTCTCTACGGCTTTCATAATGATTTGCGCGCCAATGCGCCTGTCACTTTCAAGAAAGACGGTATCGGCATGTTGCAAAAGGTATTCACTACGCTGAAAGAGGAGAACCCCAAGATGCCTTCCATTAGTGTGATAGACGAGGAACTGTTTATCCCCGGTCGCTTTGAAACACCGTCGTATGGAGCTGCTCTTTTCCATCAGTCCACGCTGAACAACCTTTTTACCGGCGGGCTGTCGCTCACTGCCGGTCTCCGTTTGGATTACGAAAAACAACGGATGGAGTATGACTCGGAAGCGAAAATGTCGCTGGGTATGAGCATGAACCCTGCCGCACCGCCGGCGGATATAAGCAGTATGTATGAGCCTTCGGTGATGGACGAAAGCATTTCGCAGGACTTCCTGCAACTTCTGCCCAAAGCCTCGCTGAAATATGAATGGGCAGACGGCACATTCGCCTATCTCTCTGCCGCCAAGGGCTATAAGTCGGGCGGATACAATATACAAATGTCGGCAGACGTGATGCAAAACCGGATGCAATACGACATTATGCAGAAGTTCTCGCCGCAACTTGCCGTAGAGCCTTCCCCCGTGAAAGAGGTGATGGCTTACAAGCCCGAAACGAGCTGGAGCTACGAAGCCGGCATCCGCAGCGGTCTCTTTGACAACCGCCTGACGGCAGAACTCACCTTCTTCTACATGGACATTACCGACATTCAGCTCACCAAATTCACGGCAAGCGGCAACGGGCGTATCCTCGCCAACG
>LBCX01000260.1 GCA_001657575.1 Bacteroidales bacterium Barb4 | reverse complement strand
TTCGATAATCTTTTCCGGCTCTTCCATGCGCCCTTTGCCGGTCAGTTGGCTTGCCAGCTCGCCTTCGGTCGGCTCTATAACGGTATTGCCGAAGGACCGGAGACGCTCCAAGTTCTGTTGCACGGCGGGATGGGCAAACATATCCAAATCCATAGCCGGCGCAATGAAGACGGGGGCTTTGCAGGAGAGGTAGGTGGTGAGAAGCATATTGTCCGCCGTACCGTTCGCCATCTTGCCGATGGTGGAAGCCGTCGCCGGAGCCACAAGCATGGCGTCCGCCCAAAGCCCCAAGTCCACATGGCTGTTCCACGAACCGTCGCGATTGGAAAAGAACTCGCTAATGACCGGCTTGCGGCTGAGCGTGGAAAGCGTCAGGGGAGTGATGAACTCCTTGCCGGCAGGCGTAATGACAACCTGCACTTCTGCCCCTTTCTTGACCAGCCCCCTGATAATAAGTGCCGCTTTATAAGCGGCAATACTGCCGGTTATCCCTAAGATGATATGTTTGTCTTTAAGCGTATGAATAATCATTTTGAAATATTGGATTCTATTGTTTGATGATTTTAAGTTTACAGGATATACACGTGATACTATATAAAATCAGCGGTTTCAAGGTTGCGAGAACTTCCGCAAGTCTGAAAACTAAGTTTTCAAGGTTGCGGGAACTTCCGTTTGAAATCATACCTTCTCTTCATTGGCTGTCCCGTCCACGTGCAACAAATGTTTGACTAACGGTAGCACCGCCTGCATTTCATGCGAAACGAGTATAACGGCACTCTCGCGGTTTATCTCTTCCAACATTTGCAGAAAATGCGCCTCAAACCGCTTGTCTATATATGAATTAGGCTCGTCCAATATCAATACGCACGGACGGGAAACAATGGCACGCCCCAGCAACGCCCGCTGCAACTGCCCGCCTGAAAGCTCCCCGACCGGACGGGCAGCAAGGTTCTCCAACCCCATTTGCACAAGCGTTTCCTCCACACGCTCTTTCTGCGCACGACCGAAACGGAGGAACAACGGCTTATCGTAAGACAAGCCCGATGAAACAACCTCTCTGACGGAAATAGGAAATTTACGGTCTATTGCGTTTATCTGCGGCAGATAACCAATCTTTAAGGAGGAAACCGCCTTGCCGTCTTCCCCGAAATAACGTATGGAACCCTGCACAGGCGGAATCAATCCCAGAATAACCTTGAGCAGGGTCGTCTTCCCCCCGCCGTTCGGCCCCGTAATACCGAGAAAATCATCTTCCCATACATCCAGTGCTATATCCTGCAAGACAAGTTTCCCGCCGTAGCCCGCCGACACGCCGTCCATCTCAATCCGTTTATTCATCCGACAGGGCTTTAGCGATGCGTATCATCTCCTCCGGCCAGTCGTATGCCAGCGGATTGATGCGGACAAGGCGGCAACCTGTTTCGCGGGCAATGATTTCAGCATTCTTCGTGTCAAACTCCTGCTGAACGAAAACGATGCGGGCGTTATGGTTTCTGGCAACGTCCGTCAGCTCCATCAGTTGGGCGGGGGACGGCTCCTTGCCGTCCGTTTCAATACATAATTGCGTGAGGTTAAAATCCTCCGCAAAATAAGTCAGGGCAGGATGATAGATGATAAAGGCGCGACTCAGGACGGGATGAAGCAGGCAGGCAATGGAGTCTTCCGTTGCTTTGATTTCCGCCATCAGACGGGTATAATTCTCTTCGTAAAGCGGGCGATTCTTTTCGTCCAGCGTGACAAAAGCGTTCAATACGTTGCCGGCTATAATCCGGGCACCCTGTATCGAACTCCAGATGTGCGGGTCTGCACCGTCATGGTGATGACCGTTTCCGTCCTCATCATCATGCCCGTCTTCCTTCCCGCCTCCGATCATATCCATTCCTGCGGAAAGGTCGAAGACCGGCAAATCGGGATTGTTCGCGCGGATGTTCTCCATCCAAGCCTGCTCAAAGCCGATACAGCCGATTTGCAGGTACGCCGCACTCCGCCCGATTTCCATCATCTGGCGGGGCACAGGGTCGTAAGTCTCCGGACTCTGCCCGGCAGGGACAACCACATTCACCTTGAAATGTTCCCCCCCGACCTTCTCTGCAAAATAACGCTGAGGCTCAATCGTTACCGACACCACACGCACATCCTCCTCCCGCTTCGTCCCGCAGGATACCGCAGAAAGGAAAAAGAGCAGAAGGAGAAATGCACCGGACAAAGAACTTCGCAACATACGACCAAACTGTTAGGATGCAACCGGCAACAGCCGATCAAGCCGCAAACGTATGGAAAAAAGCAAAACGAGAGGAAGAAGAGATGCAAAATCTTGTGTCTCTATCCCTTCCGGCTCATCCGCATCTCTATAAGAAATGCGACGAGCAGCCCGATGCCGCCGAAAAGCAGTACAGAGGCTCCGTAAGCCGTCCCTGCCAGTTCATTGCGATACCATCTGTCCGCATTGGCGGCATACAAAGGGCTGTTGGCTGCCATTTCAGCATTGATGATAAAGCCGGTCAGCAGCCCGAGTCCTACGCCCGTCAGCAGGCATCCTGCTTTCAGGGCACTGAAAGAAAACTTGCTTTTGTAGGCTGGCAATCCTGATTTTCCCTCAAAAGCCGAAGCGTCTAATTTGTCCCCGATTTTTTCGATAATAGCCAGCCGTTCCTTCCGGCGGACGTACAATTCAAACAAGCCGTAGATACCGGCGCAAACAATTCCGACAACGAGCGGAACCATGATAAAATCCATCATGACACTTTAATTTTAGAGATGATTACTAATTTCGTCCGCCCTTTTGACGCAGCAGGTTTCATACGGTTACACTCCGGCAGGGGAAATATCTTTTGTTTTTATCCGCCTCCGGCTGTAACTTATCCGCAAGGCTTGCGTCCATACAGACGGAATGGAGTTGTACACCGATTCATATTATGTGCAAAGGGTGCAGGCGGGGGATACCGCTTGTTTCGCCTGCCTGCTGGATAAATACAGCCGACGGGTGCATACGCTGATTGTGCGTATCATCGGCAACCGCGAGGATGCGGAGGAATTGACGCAGGATGTCTTTATGAAAGTATATAGCAGCCTCCCCGCTTTCAAGGGCGACAGCAGTTTCCCGACTTGGCTCTACCGCATAGCGTACAATACCGCCGTTTCGGAAACCCGCCGGAAGAAATACGAATTTCCCGCCATTGAGGAAAGCCTGCTCGCCAATGTATCGGAAGAAGAAACCGGTCTGTCCGAACAGACCGACCGCCTTGAAACCGCCTTAGCTCTCTTGCCGCCGGAAGAGCGAGCTGTCATTCTTCTTTATTACATGGAGGACAAGACGGTGGAGGAAGTGTCCGCCATTACCGGTCTGTCGGCATCAAACGTAAAGACGAAACTGTTTCGCATCCGCAAGAAATTGTTTGTTTTATTAAAAAGATTGGAGGAATAAATCATGAATAACCGGACAAATAAAGACGTATTGGCAGACCTGTTCCATCAATTGCCGGAGGAAAACCTGCCGGATGATTTCCGTGCCCGTATGATGCAACGGATCAGGCTCGAATCCGCCCGCGTGAAACGGCGAAGCGAGCGGCTGTCCCTTGCCGCCCTTGTTGTCGCCTCACTGATAATGGCAGCGACGGGTGTGGCGGTCTTTTTTCACAAAGGCATTCCCGCACTGCCCCCGACTTTTCCCCTCTCCGTCCCCCCGCTTACGTCCCTGCCTTTCTATTTGTACATTGCCGGACTGACCTTTTTTCTGCTCTGGGGAGATTATCTGCTGCGGAAGCGGCACGAGGCGAAACACGGACAATAACAGGGAGAACACAATTTCGTTTTTCCATCATCTGGCGGGGCACAGGGTCGTAAGTCTCCGGACTCTGCCCGGCAGGGACAACCACATTCACCGAACCCCACATTCCGCTCCGCTGCATGTGGGGCTGAAATCTCTGAACCCCTAACAGGGTTTGAAACCCTGTTAGGGGCATTTGCACCACATTATCGTCAGATGTATCCTGAAAGGATACCGGATTTCAGCCCCACATTCCGCTCCGCTGCATGTGGGGCTGAAATCGGTCGTTCTTTCAGAACTCTCTTGTTCGGTCATGCCAAAGGGTCTTCCGGTAATGCCAGAAGGTTTTCCGGTAATGCCAGAAGGTCTTCCGGTAATGCCAGAAAGTCTTCTGGTAATGCCAGAAGGTCTTCTGGTCATGCCAGA
>LBCX01000259.1 GCA_001657575.1 Bacteroidales bacterium Barb4 | reverse complement strand
TATGGGGGATGGTAGCGGTAAATGAGTTCTGAAAGAACGATACAAACAGCAAACGATGGTTTACAATGCAATATATTATTCTGTCATCCTTTCAGGATACCCCTGGCGGGGTCGTTCTTATAACCCCACATTCCGCTGTGCTGCATGTGGGGCTGAAATCTCTTGCCCTTTCAGGGTTTCTGTGCCGCAACCGGCACCGTAGTTCTTGGGGAACTATGTCAAAAAATACTTACCGTCTTCGGGGTTGGAAGCCTCTTGTCGTGAGACTTTCCGGCAAAGCCTGCGGCATATTCCAAAGGCACGGGCAAATGTAGCCGATTTTTATATACGTTTGCGCTTCTTTTTGAAAACGGGAGATAGCTCAGGTTGATGCAGGGGATAATGAAAAGACTATTGACAGGGGCGGTTTGCTGTCTGTGCGTGCTTTCCGCAAGCGGGCAGGCTTTGCCGGAACTCTTCCGCAAGGCGGATCAGGCGAAGATGAACCGGTGGGCGGATTCGGTGTTCGCGACGTTGAATGCGGACGAGCGCATCGGACAGTTGTTTATGCCCGTTGCCGACCCGTCGGCGGACAGTCGCAACATGCAGACGCTGATGCGCTATGTCAAGGAGGCGAAGATTGGCGGTATCCTTTTCCATAAGGGCAATGCGGTGACGCAGGCGGAGGTGACCAACCGGATTCAGGCGGAGGCACGGGTGCCGCTGCTTGTATCGCTGGACGGCGAGTGGGGACTGTCGATGCGGCTGGACGGGACGACGCGCTTTCCGAAGAACATGATGCTTGGTGCCATTGAGGATGTCTCGCTGATTGAGGCTTACGGCAGGGAGGTGGGTCGGCAGTGCAACGAGATGGGTATCCATATCAATTTTGCGCCCGATATAGATGTGAACAGCAACATGGCTAATCCCGTTATCGGCTTGCGCTCGTTCGGGGAAGTGCCCGAAGCGGTGGCGGAGAAGGGGGTGGCGTATGCGCGGGGCATTGAGAGCATGGGTGTCCTTTCCGTTGCCAAGCACTTTCCGGGGCACGGCGATACGGCGGACGATTCGCACCTGACGCTGCCTGCCGTGTGGCACTCTGCCGGGCGGCTGGACAGCGTGGAGCTTCTCCCCTTCAAGCGATATATCTATGAGGGCTTTGCCGGCGTGATGACGGGGCATTTGTATGTGCCTGCGCTGGACGACACCAAGAATCAGGCTTCCTCTTTCTCCCGCCGGATTGTGACGGATTTGCTTCAAAAGAAGCTGGGCTTTCAGGGCTTGTGCTTCACGGATGCGCTCGCCATGAAGGGGGCTTCGACCGACAAGGCGGACAATCCTTCGGTGAAAGCCCTGCTGGCGGGAAACGACATACTGCTCGCTTCCGCCTCGCTGACCACTGATGTGGCGGCGGTAAAGGGAGCTGTTGCTGCCGGCATCATCGGGCGGGATGTGATTAAAGAAAAGTGTTTGAAAATACTCCGCTACAAATACATTGCGGGGCTGAACCGTTACAAGCCGGCGGATCTTCGGGATTTGTCAAAACGGCTGAACTCTCCCCACGCCGCATGGCTGGTGTCCAAGCTGAACGCCGAAGCTATTACCCTGATGAAGAACACGGACGGCTATCTTCCCGTGAAAGGGACGGGCAGGAAGAAGATTGCCGTCCTCTCGCTGGGCGATGCTGTGGGCAATGAGTTTCAGCGGATGGTGAACCGCTACGACACGACTGCCTGTTTCAGTCTGCCCCGCAATGCGACGGAGGAACAGATACAGTCCGTCTATAAGAAACTGAACGCCTACGATTTGATTATCTGCGGCATCCACACCGTCCGCATTCCCGAAAGCAATGCCCTGCGGCAGTTGGCGGCAAACAGGGAGGTGGTGCTTGCCTTTTTCACACAGCCGTATTTTTGCCGGTACTATAAAGCGTCCGTTGCCTCGTCGCGGGCGGCGGTGATGGCGTATGAAGATACGCCTTTGGCGTTGGAATATGCGGCGCAGGTAATATTCGGCGGCGTGCCGGCAAAGGGGAAGCTGCCGGTGACCATTCCCGGCTTGTATTATGCGGGTACGGGAGCCTTTACCGAAAAGACCCGTCTGGGGTACCACCAACCGCAGGAGACGGGCATTGACCCCGTCCGCTTGCAGGTGATTGACAATATTGCGATGCAAGGCTTGGAGGGAAAGGCGTATCCGGGCTGTCAGGTGCTGGTTGCCAAAGACGGGATGATTGTCTATAACAAAGCCTTCGGCTATTACGACACGGAGAAAAGCCAGCCGGTGACGGAGGCTTCCGTCTATGACCTTGCCTCTGTCTCTAAAGCGGCGGGAACCCTCCTGGCGGTGATGAAGGCTTACGATGACAAGAAGTTCACGCTCAACCATAAGATTTCCAAATACATTCCGGAACTGGAGGATTCGGACAAGAAGGACATCGTCATCCGCGATATGCTCTATCACCAGTCGGGGCTGCCCGCCACCATTAACTTCTACCTCAAAGCCATCGACCGGAACAGCTATCAGGGCAGCCTCTACAGCAAAGCCCGCAAACCCTCGCATCCGGTAAACTTCGACGGCAAGACCTTTGTCCGCAACGACTTCGCCTACCTCTCCAATCTCGTATCCCCCGCTCCCAAACCGGGCTTTGCCACCGAAGCGGCGCGCAACTTCTATCTCTACGACTCTTTCAAGGATACCATCATGCAGGAAATAAAGAACGCCCGTCTCGGCACTCGCGGGCGGTACCTCTATAGCTGCATCAACTTCATTCTCCTCAAAATGATGGTGGAACGGGAAACGGGCATTGAAATGGACAAGCTGCTGCGCGATGACTTCTACAGCCGGCTGGGTGCCCGCTCAACCACCTACAACCCCCTGCGGCAGATGGACGAAAGTCTGATTGTCCCGACAGAAGACGACCGGTTCATTCGCCGGCAAGTTCTGCGCGGACACGTGCACGATGAAGCCGCCGCCTTCCAGGGGGGCGTATCGGGCAACGCCGGTCTCTTCTCCAATGCGCACGACCTCGCCAAAGTCCTCCAGCTCTACCTCAACGAGGGCACCTACGGCGGCGAACCCCTTATCTCCAAAGAGACTGCCCGCCTCTTCACGCAAAGCAAAAGCCCTGCGTCCCGCCGCGGCTTGGGCTTCGACAAACCGGCACCGGGCAGTACACGCTACGCCCCGTGCAGCACACTGGCTCCCCCTTCCGTTTACGGTCACACGGGCTATACCGGCACCTGCTTCTGGGTGGATCCCGACAGTCACCTGATATACATCTTCCTCAGCAACCGCCTGCATCCCACCCGCGCCAACAAGCAGCTCTACGCCTTGCTGATACGCGAGCGCATCCACGATGCGATTTACAAGTCGCTGAGCAGGTAAACCGGTCAAAAACACCCGTAGCTATTAGCTGATGCTACGCAGATGCTCCGAAGGGGTAAAAGATTTCAGCCCCACATGGAGCGAAGCGGAATGTGGGGTTAAGGCAAGTATATATCAATAAAGTTCTGAAAGAACAATACAAACTGCAAACGATGGTTTACATATTCGGTCGTCCTTTCAGGACTTCTTTACCGGCATTGATTTTAACCCCACATTCCGCTTCGCTGCATGTGAGGCTGAAATCTTTTGTCCCTTCGGGGCATCTGCGTAATATCAGTTATTAGGATATATATGAATCAGCAATACCCCTCCCTCTTATTGGACAATGCAGTGAATGAGCTGTCCTCGCTACCCGGAATAGGTCGCAAGACAGCCCTCCGCCTCGCTCTTTACATGCTTCGGCGGGAGGAGAGCTATGCGGAGAACTTCGCCGCCGCCCTGCTCGCACTCCGGCGGGAAGTGAAATACTGTCAAGTCTGCCATAATATATGCGATGACGACGTATGCCCGATTTGCGCCGCCCCGAAGCGCGACAAGTCGCTGGTATGCGTGGTGGAAAGCATCAAGGAGGTAATGGCAATAGAGAACACCGGACAATACCGCGGCGTATATCACGTGCTGGGCGGACGCATCTCCCCGATAGACGGCATCGGGCCCGGCGACCTGCAAATCGACAGCCTTGTCAGCCGTGTATCAGCTGGCGGCATCAGCGAAGTGATACTCGCCCTGAGTACCACCATGGACGGCGACACCACCAACTTCTTCATCTACCGCAAACTCTCCAAATACGACAACGTCCAAGTAAGCATCATCGCCCGCGGCATCTCCATCGGCGA
>LBCX01000036.1 GCA_001657575.1 Bacteroidales bacterium Barb4 | reverse complement strand
CGACCGATAGCCCGGAATCCTAAACCTTCAAGATACATTTCCAATGCCATGCGACGAACCTCTGCTGACTTTACATCCGATTTACGAACTACCGTGTAATGATAACCGCACTGCTTGCACAAGTAACGCTGACGTCCGGACACTACACCGTCTTTGCTTTTATGAACAATCCTACATTTTGGACAATCCATGATGCTGTCTTTTTTTATTAACCGACAAAGATATGATTCTATGTTAATTTAACAATACCATATTATATAACAAAGCTACTTTTAATATAATCTATAACTCTCTCTATCCCTGCTTCAAAGAACTTTGCAAATACCATAGTTCTTTACGAACTCCGTTGGTTGTGTTCTTCGCAAACTCCACATTCCGCTTCACTGCATGTAGTAAAGAAGAATGAACGTTTAATGATTAACGGGGTAGCAATTAACAGTTAAACGTCCTCTTCAACGCCGCCAGTATCTCGTCAGGTGTGAAGACGATGCCGCCGAGGCGTCCGAAATGTTCTACCGACACTTTGCCGTTGACGGCGAGACGGACATCTTCCACCATCTGTCCGGCGTTAAGCTCGACGGAGAGCATACCCTTTACGCGCCCTGCATATCCGGCAATGGCTTTTGTCGGGAAGGGCCAGAGGGTGATGGGGCGGAGAAGCCCGACTTTCAGTCCTTCCCCGCGGGCTGTTTCTACCGCTTTCTGGCAGATGCGGGCGGAGGAGCCGAAAGCAATCAGGAGGTAGTCGGCATCGGCGCATTGAAACTCTTCGTAGCGCACTTCGTCTTCTTCTATCTTCCTGTATTTGGCTTGGAAACGGAGGTTGTTTTCCTCCATCAAAGCGGGGTCTAATTCGAGGGAAGTGATGACTTTCCGTGCGCTTCTGGCCGGTTTGCCCTGCACCGCCCAAGGGGATTCCGCCTTGATTTCGTCGTCTGTCTTACGCAGGCGGAAAGGGGGGAGTACGACCTTTTCCATCATCTGCCCGATGATACCGTCGGCAAGGATGATGGCGGGGTTCTTGTATTTGAAGGCCAAGTCAAAGCCCAGCCCGACAAAGTCTGCCATTTCCTGCACGGACGAGGGGGCGAGAGTAATCAGGCGGTAGTCGCCGTGCCCGCCCCCCTTGACGGTCTGGAAATAGTCCGCCTGACTGGGCTGAATTGTCCCCAAGCCGGGACCACCGCGCATGACATTGACTATCAGGCAGGGCAACTCGGCACCCGCTATATAGGAAATGCCTTCCAGCTTGAGGCTGATGCCGGGACTGGAAGAGGAGGTCATCACCCGCTTCCCCGTCCCTGCTCCGCCATACACCATGTTGATGGCAGCCACTTCACTTTCAGCCTGCAAGACGATCATACCGGTCGTTGTCCACGGCATTTCCGCCATCAGTGTTTCCAATATCTCCGACTGGGGCGTAATCGGATAGCCGAAATAGCCGTCCGTTCCGTAGCGTATCGCCGCATGGGCAATGGCTTCATTACCCTTCAATAATTTTATTTCTTCCATCTTAAATACCGTTTAACGATTAATGGCTGTGTTACGCAGAAGTCCCGCAGGGACTGTGGATTTCAGCCCCACATGCAGCGAAGCGGAATGTGGGGTTAAAGGTGATGCCGTTAGAGAAGTCCTGAAAGGGCGACCGAATAATTTATATGGCACATCGTTAATAATCGTTTGTAATTTGTATTGTTCTTTCAGAACTTTAATTAGTATGTATTTATCTTAGCCTCACCATATTCCCCCACATTCCGCTTCGCTGCATGTAGGGCTGAAATATTCCGTCCCTGCGGGACTTTTGCGTAGCATCAGTTAATCGCTTTTCTTCCTGTAAACCGTCAGACAGCCGTCAGGGCACACCATCCCGCAATTCGCACACCCGATGCAATTCTCCGGTGTCTTCATATACACAAAGTGGTATCCCTTATTATTTACTTCGCGCGGGTGCAACTCCAACACCTTCGCCGCACAAGCCGTCACGCAGAGGTCGCAACCCTTGCAACGCTTGATGTTCACTGTCACTGTTCCCTTTATATTTGCCATTTTGTTACAATTTGAGGCTGTTTATATTATTCTTGATTTTTTCTGGGTGGCAAAATTAGACAAAAATGGGAAATGGGCACTATTTGTTACAGGGCAAACCAGGGTCAACGCATTAAAATTAGAGTAATTAAATAAGAAAATCTTTAAAACGGGGCTTTTTTATATTCTCTCCGTGTCCCCCGTGCCTCCGTGGTGAAAGTAAGACGGAACGACTTTCGTGGTGAATGTCGAAAACGTATTTGTTCTTGCTGTTCACCCAAACTTTATCATTTTCTGTTATTGTCTTTGTTTCTTTGTTGTGCAAATAATTAAGGCGTGATACAGCAGGGAAAAAGGGAAAGGGCGGCTTTGATTTTAGCTCACATAACAGGGTGGGCTATTTTTATTGTCTTCCCGATAGTAAATGAAGCTGATTTGTGGCAGGCGGTTTCAAGGCATCCGACGCTTTTCCTTGCAACCAACCTGTTTTTAATCAGCTATTTTTATCTGAATCTAAACCTGTTTGTCCCCTGTTTTCTGTTGAAGAAAAAGATAATTGTATTCTTCGCCGTCACGTTTGCCTGCATAGTACTCTATTTCATTATCCTGTGGATTTTTCATTCCTATTTCTTTTCGGGACAACCGTTCAGACCGGATATGCCGTTTCAGGGAAGACATCCTGAATTTTTACCGGATGAACATTTCCCCCATTCGAGAATGAGACCCGATGAGATGATGAAAAGATTGGGCATCTATACCCGCACCACCCAGTTTCTCCTCGTATTCATTGTGAGTACGGGAATAAAGGTGATTACGCAATGGTATGAAGAAAAGCATCGCCTGAAAGAATTGGAAAGCTCAAAGGTTGAAGCCGAACTTTCGTTTTTGAAATCGCAGATTCACCCTCATTTTCTTGTCAATTAGTAGGGTTTGACCTTTACTGCCGGTAAGCGGAACGGCTAACTTTGCATAGCCATAGATAATGATACTAACTTCTTTCTACAATAAAATCCTGCATAGTAGTGGGAGAATAACAAAAAATTCGCTTGATAGTGGCCGTTTGCAAGGCACAAACAAATAGATAAATGATCTATAGTGACTTTTAAAATATTTAATAATTTTGTCAGACAAAAGGCATAAATAGAAATGGATATTTGGGACAAAGAAAAACGGTCGGAAGTTATGTCTAAAATTCGGTCAAGGGATACAAAACCGGAAATGACTTTGCGAAAAGCACTTTTTGCAAAGGGGTTTCGTTATCGTGTAAACGATAAGAAACTACCCGGAAAGCCCGATATTGTTTTCCCAAAATATAAGACGGTTATTTTCCTGCACGGTTGCTTCTGGCATCATCACGAGGGTTGCAAATATGCCTGCACTCCGAAAACAAATACGAAATTTTGGGTTGATAAAATCACTTCCAATGCCGAAAGAGACAAAATCAATCCTCAGAAACTTACTGCTTTGGGCTGGAAGGTGCTAATCATTTGGGAATGTGAAATACGCCATGCAAAAGATATAGCGCCTTTGATTGATAGAATTACGACAACTTTGCTCGAACAAATTCCGCAAAAACTTTCAATGAAATTTTACGAAGAAATCGAAAACAAAATTATGTTGGTTGCTGAAAATATTGTTGAATATCAGCGTACCCTTAAGAATACAAAAGATAGTCAGATTTTCTCGCCAAATCTATTCGTTCCTATTGAGATTAATTTCGAGCTTCTAAAATATTCCGCTAAATCATTATTTATTCTGTTTCTTCTGAAAAACCGTGCTTTTTCAATAATTCAAGATTTTTCTTGCACCCCCAAGCATATCGGTCGTTCAGTGGAAATCTGCCCGAAATGATGTCATTCATTGTTTTCCATTGCCAATCTTTTAGAATGTGGCGGCGTTTATCCCAATCGACCATTTTTTGCACTAATTCAATGGTTATTCCGTGGTCGGTGTTTGTCGTTTTTGTTTCCTTTATTTTAGGTTGTTCTTCGAGTTCGTCCGCTTCTGCAAGTAAATCAATATTATGTTCACAAACGACTTCATAAATCCGCATTGCTTTTGTTCTATTGGCATCTGATATTGTACGGTTATTCTTTACTGCATAAGCCATATCAAAACATGCAAAAGATTGTAGGCGCGTGTTTAAAAAGCCAGAATCTTTGCCCCATTCCTCTATTTTTTTCCAAAGTGCATAAGGAATTGACCGCAACAATGAAACTTCATATTCCCTTTGCAAAGCATCAATATCTAAATTATCGGCAACTGATTTGCGCTTTTTCAGTTGTTCATCGCTTGCAAGATCGGCTTTTATGCTGTCAATATCAATGTTCCAATCCTGTTGCTTTATCGTTTCCCAACATTCTTCTTTCTTTGCCCGTTCGATATAATGCGAACTTGGGTAATTGTGCAAAATAAATCCATTCAGTTGTTTCATCAAAGAATAAAGTACTGCTGCCAACTCTTCGGAAATACTTTGACTTTTCCAAATCTTTTCCAAATTCAGTTTGTAATCAGTAAGATAGCCAAACAAAGAAATGGCATACGGAACAACCGCATTACGCATATCACCTATGCTGTTTGGTTTGATACCGTACAATTTCTCGGTTGCTCTGAATAAAATAAACTTGGCAATAGCATCTTCAAAATATACGCCAGTTACTTTCTTGGGCAAATTGTTATTGATAAACTGTGCATAGTTCTTTTCATTTCCTCGCACGACTATATGCGGGCCAATCACTAACTTTTTGCCCTCCTGAATTTCGCTATAAGAATTGACAAATTTTGCCAAATCGGTTTTTTTGAACATTTGTTTTTGGGGATACTTCAAATCAAACTGCTTTTGTCTGGCTTTTGAAAATCCATCTCTCAAACGTAAATTTTTATACTGTCCGTTGGCTCGTTCAAAAAACCAAATTGTCGGAATACTGCATTGTGGGGTAACCGGTGAGAAAGAACGGCGGGATATTTTTTCCAATTCAATAAGAATGGAATTATTTGCCGAAAAGTCGGCATCATTAACCTTGTTTTGAGTGTTTGCGTACTTTGAAATTTGCGACACGATTTCACTGTACGATTCTTTCTTTTTGATAACCGATAGTTTCATTTGCACGAAAATATTTGAAATATCGGCTTTGTCCTTGTCCCAAGTATGATATATTGAGGCGGTTGTTTGTCCGCCATTAACAATTTGCAAATTGCTGATTTTCTTTACAAAATATCCTGTTTCATCCAATTCAATATGGTCTGCCGTTGCAGAAATACCATTGTTGAACGCTAAAAACATGTGCGGTTCTTCGTTGATTGTCTTGCGAATACCCTTGTTTATTTTTCCTGCAAATTGAAGGAATGAACGTACATTCTGTTCCAGCAATCGTGCACCAAATTGTTTGTAAAGCATTGCCAACCCTTGTCCGGGCATTATCGCAATATATGATTCATAATCAATATTTTCAATCGGTGCTTTCAAGCACGGTATTTGAATTTTCTGTTCTTCAAAATCCAATTCAATGGAAACATGGGATTTCTCGGAAATGGCATACAAGCGGTTTATATCAAAAACATTGCAGTAAATATCCTGTCCTGCAATCTTTTCCTGTTTTGGAATATCGCCGTTGTAAAAACCGTTTGTAAGGATACAAACGTTTACTCTTACGAGTGTTTCCCTTAATTCAGGCAGTTGCGCCAGATCGTAAGCAAATTGAAAGATTGGCGAAGATTCATCTATTTCGTTGGAATAGTCGTTGTAAAACGCTTTGCGAAAGAAGTTTGAAACACGCTTTGCGGCTCGGTCTATTTCTTCCTTTGCAATTCGCGGTATGCTTTCGGTACTTTGAAAAATGGAAATAAACAAATCTACCGTTTCGTAGTTGTCGGACATTGCATAACCATTGATTTTATGCTGCCTTTTCGTTCCCAACTCTTTTTCATCATAAGCGGGTGTCGCATTTTCGGTTTCGCCTGCCTCTGCAAGCAATTCCAACGCGATTTGTGTAAAAAGTTGTTCCTGATTTGCTCCTTCTTCGGCGGTGTCCTGCATGGTGCGTATGTCCTGCAAAAGAGAGGTATAGTATTTTTCTACTTCGGTCATAAGCTACTGATTGTATTAAAGATTGTACTTTCGGCGACCAAATATTCGTTGCACCGCGAAAGTATGATTGAATACTTTACATCGCCTACACCATTGCGGATTTCCTTTTCTTTAATGCGAGGGAACTCATTCTCAATCTTATAATAATTTTCATCGCGAATCTGATAGCACTTTTCCTCATACAAATGCGTATGCTTTTCAAAATAGCCGACTTCCAGAAGTTTTCGATTAAAGATATTCAGGGCTGTAACATTGTCCTGCAATGTTTCTCTGATTGCATTTACTTTAGCATTTAAACTTTCGCCGTTTTTCTTGGCTGCCTCAATGGACAAATGAAACAAAAACAAGTTTTCCAACAGTGTTTCATCAAGCTGTCGTTCACTGCTTATGCTTACTTTCTGGTGGTTGTTTCCGGCAGTTGTTTTTACTTCCAATGCCCAATCGTTATACTGAAAATCGCGAACTTCCCTATCCGTTCCTACCCACGAATTGAGAACAAAAACAATATCTTGTTTGGCGAAAAATTTCTGTAAGAAATGCAATTCGCCATAAAGTCCCTGCTGTTCAAAAGGTGTTAAGCCTTCGCCTTTCAGTTTTTCAAAAAGTGTTTGCCATTTTTCGAGCTGGTTTATAATTGTGCGGACAACCTGCTTTTCTGAACGAAGCGACAAAACGGACTGCAGCATATTTTCGCACATCACAGCAAAAACATCGCAACTTTGATAGTGCAATAGTTTAATAACAAGTAAATTATTGTCGATAAAGGAATTGTCGTGTGTCAAAGTAACATTCAAATCACGCAAATTGGAAAATTGAGAAACATCAATGTGAATGCTTTTGTCGAAGGACAAAGCAATGCCGCAATATCTTTCAGGATTTTGGAAACTATACTTTCAAAGTTTTATTATTTCTATCATAAGCAGCACCTACACAATAGGGAGTATTATTCAAGTTATCTGCAATCATGGAAGTAGTAAAAATTATCTGGTGTTCTTCTTTTATTTCGCTCGAAATATTAATCAAAATGTTTTGAAGATTTTGTGTTCGTTCTTTTTCCATTCCTTTGTCTTCCATATTATCACACAATACGAATCTTGGATAGCGGAAAAAATCTAATTGTATACTTGCAAAGAATATGGAAAATAAGATTGCATTTTTAAGATAGACATTGGAACTCGCAGAAAAGTTATAATTTCCATCCAAAGAATATATATCTCTATTAAAATCTATTTCAACCCATTTGCCGTTTCTAAATTCTGCTTGTCTTTCTAAATCCTTTTTTAATATATCCAAAGCAACTTTTCTGATTTCTTGCATTGCTATTTGGCGTTTATTTTTTTGTTGGAATTCTTTTTGTGCTATTTCTAATTCTATTATTGAAATTTCAGAGGCTAATTTTGCAAGCTCTTGTTTAAGTAAATCTATTAGTTCAACGGCTTGCAATTGTTGTGTTAAATATTCAATATTTCTTTCAATTTTCCCTTTCCCAACCAACAAGTCATCAATCCTTTCATCTCTTGTCGATTGAGGATTATCTACTGATAAATCCAATTGTTTTTGCAAACTGCGAGCCATTTCAATATGTAGTGGCAATTCTCCGCAGTGAGTTGCACGTTCCCTTTCTTTTTTTTCGAGCAAACTTTTGGATTCTTTTACCTGCAAATCCATTTCTTGCAACATACGCTTTGCAATTGCTTTTTCTGCTTCTTGTGCAAGTGGTTGTTTGCAAAGAATACAATGTCCCTCAGGTACATTTATATCTAATTCATTCAAACATTGAGGACAATGGGTTAATGGCAGCTCGCCTAAAATCTGTCTCGTTAATAAAGAATTATTCAGTTCCGATATTCTTTTTTCTAATGTGAATATAAATTGTTGGGAATCGGAAATTTCAATATCTAATTGATTGATAGATGTCTGTAAAACTCTTATTTTATTTTTTGCTTCTGATAACTCAGATTGAATATTTTCTGAACCTAAGGGGGTTTTTACCGTTGTCCGTATAATTTGTTGTTTTTTTAACTCAACAATGCCTATATTTATGCCTGACAATGATTTTTTGTTTGTTTCTATTTCTTTTTGAACGGCTGAAACAGTATTAACACCAGTTGCCTGTCCAAAAACTTTATTCAAGTTTTGAAATTCTTTTTCTTTTTCTTCTGTTTCCTTTTTTGCTTGTTTTAATCTTAATCTATGAGAATAAAGAGAGTCGTCATAAACACCTAATAAAATTTCAGAAATAGCCTCTTTTGTTAATGGTAGGTCAAACTGTTCTAACCTAAACAGTCTTTGTGTAGGTGTTTCTTGGTCAATATACAATAATCGCAGTATTTGGTGGATTGTAATATTACTATTTTCTTCGCTCTTTACTTCAGGAAAAGACAGTGCTTTAAAAAGAACATTTGTATAACTCGTTACATTTGCAGTTTGTTTATACGGGAATGTTTGCCAATTCATACTGTCATTTTTGGATTCTTCATAATTATTCCAGAAAATACTCATTGGCTGCAATCCTACATTTTTTATTTCTCTTTTTATGGTAATAATTGCATCATTGATTTTCACTTCTGCAATAACTTCTTTGCATCTCAAAGCCTCAGTAGTCCAATTCTTAAAATCTCCACCTAACACATAGAAGATAAAATTTGAGATAGTTGATTTTCCAGAACTATTTTGCCCACGAATGATATTGACGCCGTTATGAAATTTTTCGTCATAGGCAATCTGATTGTTATGTGTTCTAACAATCAATCTATTAAGAAATAATGTTGGTTTAACGCTCATCATATTTAAATTCAATTAATCCTGTTCTACACTTTAAGCCCATTTGCCCATACAGAGGCAATTCAGAGAAACCAATAACTAACTTTATGACATTTGCTTTTTCGACAGAAATATCTTCAAATTTTGAGAGTAATTCCTGTGGTAATCCCTTCTCTGTTCTTGCCACGCAGTTTTTAGAAAGTAATTTGGCATCAATCAAACCATAAGAAGCAATACAATGCAAAGCCGACATTTGGTAAGGTTTCATTCTCTCAATAATCCTTTTGGCATCAATCAAGTCTTCGTATGGATTTTCTTCTTTTTTCTTAAATATTTTCTTTAGTTCTGATAAAGTCGTTGGATATTTTATCTTTCGAGCTTCGTTTGGAAAAGTCAAATAAAAGTCCCAAATACGCAACCGGTCAAGTTCTACTTCTTGCTGTTTCATTGCTGCTAATAATTGCAACATTCTGAAAACGCAATTATATATGTCAAAAGCAGGGTGATAGACTAACATAATTATTTACTCCATTTTATATGACAATTACCTGTAAGAAAATAAATCATTCCCCTTATATCATCGTCTGTATATTGAAAAATATTCAATCCTAATTCTGTCATTATTGGCTTAATTATTCGTTCGGTGATAAGAAGGTTAATTTGTTGTATAGAGGTATCGTTACAAATCAATTCATAAATTTCTCCCATAAAGCATGCTCTTATTTTAAACAGAATATATACGTTTATTTCTTGAGCAGCTAATGAATATTGAGAGGTCTTTAACAGTTTCTTATGGAACCGCTCTTTTACTTCTTTTGCATATTCGATAAGGACGTCCCTATGTCCATCTTTTAATTTTTGTTCCAGCCCAATGACATCCTTATTCGATTTTATGTAATCGAAATCCTCAAAAGATTGAAAATCTTCTTTATTATCCAATTTTTCTTTTTGAAATTTTTCATATAAAGTCTGCAAATACATAGAACGCTCATAAATAATATTGATATTCGTTGAATTATCATCTCTACCTATAACATTTCCACCAATGTTAGTGTCTGTTATTGAAACATCGTTATTGGGCATACTCAACTTTATTTTTTATCTCGACCAACAAAATTTCCACCAATGTTCGTTTTCCCTGAGACATTGACATAGTTATTGTTCTTTAATTCTTTTCTGATATTATAAACCTTGCTCACTGCAAAAATGCTTATCACAAAGCCTAATATTCCGCAAATGTCTGCGAGTGTTGAAATTATTTCCATTTATTATTGTATTAATTTATTGAATATCAAATTTTTAATTTGTGAAATTACATGCTTTTCATCACTTTTCAAAAATACAATCCAAATGCCACTCCAAAAACTCCCGTTTTGGAAGATACTTTTTCGGCATTTGCAATTTCACTTTTTCAATTGAGGCAAAATGCTTTACAAAGTAATCTTTTGTCCTGTTTTTATCCAAGTTAGCGGATAAAATAACTTCGTAATTTGCATTTATTCCAATCAATCCCTTATCAAATGCTTTATCGTAAAGAGCGGACAGGCAAATTCCATTTTCGGGGTTTAGTCGTTCTTGCTCGTTTGAAGCCCACGGAATTATGTGGCTTGCAAACAGCAAATCGGGAATGTCAATGCCTGTTATTGCACATTGTTTGTTGTAATTTGCCAAAACAATTTGCCGAAAAACATTCTGATTGACACGAGTTTTTACTTCTCTAACTTTCGTTTCGCCTTTTAAATGGGAAATATCAAACAACAACTCATTAAACTTTGTTTCGATGGTTTGATTTTCCTTTTCGGCTAAAATGCGTTCGCTTTCAAAAATCAAGGCATCGCGATTGTTGGCAAATTCGTCCCAAATCGGCTGGCATTGTTTCAATCCGCCAATCATTCCCTTTACGCCACGATTTTGGTGATATGGGTCGCAAGAAGCATAATTGACAAGGCGAAGTGCAACGGAATTTACCGGCCTGCCCATCAAATTGGCAAGTTCTATGATTTCGGGCGTTCTTTTGTGCATTTTGCCAAAGGGCAGTTTCAAATACAAATTGAACGCCAAAATCATTTCTTCGCGTGTCCACAAATCGCCTTTCATAATTGCTCCCACTTACCATTGTTCAAGTAATGAATTTCGGTAACGCCTGAATCGGGCTGTTCCTCATCCAAAGGATAAAATGAATTGTTTTCAACACATAATCCTTCGTAATACAATTCGCCATCGTCATCATATAAACGAAATGAATATTTATGCTTTTCAGTTTTGTATTTCAATTCTTCCTTTATACGCTCTTTTTCTTCGGGAAGTGTCGTTTTTGTTAAAATATAAGGCTTCATATTTCTATTTTTTATTGTTATGCTACACTGCGGTTGCCCTCAAATCTTTCAATACCTCGTATTTATTTTCTTCTTTCTTTAATTCCGGATAATGAAATGTGGTTGGATTGCCGTTTTCGTCCTTTTCCTTCCAACCTACAATAATAACTCGCTGACGGTTTTGTAACACGCCGTGTTCAGAGGCAATTTGTATTTTCAAGTCGATTTCATACCCTAATTCTCTGGCAAGTCGTTTCAAATCTGCCAACGGCTTACCGTTTTTTGCTGTACGAATGCCCAACACATTTTCAAAAACAAACATTTTGGGTTGATAGCGTTCCAAAAAATTCACATAGTATTTGTAAAGCTCATTGCGTGGGTCTTTTTCTACCGCTTTACCCATTCTGGCACGTCCAGCAACAGAATATGCCTGACAGGGCGGGCCTCCAATAACAACATCAATATTTTTATTTTCAGTCAGTTTGTCAACTTTTAGAAAAATATCATTCAGCGTTTCTTCGCCGATTGCAGTCTGTATAACGGTGTCTGTTACTTCTTTGGGTACTTGTTCCCAAAGTTTACTGCCATCCTCTTTTTCCTGCTTTTCGTACAGGTATTTTTCGTAAACAGATAATTTATTTTGGCTTTTAAGATAATGAAAAGCGGCACGAGTTCTCAAGGTGTCGCAAGCGTATTTGTCCATTTCGATATGAGCCAAAGGCGTATAACCCACCCGAATAAAGCCTTCGGACAGCCCGCCTGCGCCGGCAAACAAATCTATGAAATTCAGCATATACGCATTTTATTAAAACTACAAAACTATGCAGATCAGCGGCGGAGTCCGTTTCTAAAATTCGCCCGCAAAGGTATAAATTCATCGCCTGCCGCATTGTTTCTGGCAGCTAAAGGAAAAGCGGGCATCACCTTTCCCTATCGTCAGGACGGGCTGCCATAAAAAGAGAATGGGGTTTGTCAACGAACCTCCGTTTTCACCACGGAGGCACAGAGAACACAGAGCCTTTTTGCCACGGATTTATATTTCCTCCGTGTTCCCCGTGTCTCCGCGGTGAATGTCGAAAACGTATTTGTTCTTGCTGTTTACCCAAACTTTATCATTTTCTGTTATTGTCTTTGTTTCTTTGTCGTGCAAATAATTAAGGCGTGATACAGCAGGGAAAAAGGGAAAGGGCGGCTTTGATTTTAGCTCACGTAACAGGGTGGGCTATTTTTATTGTCTTCCCGATAGTGAATGAAGCTGATTTGTGGCAGGCGGTTTCAAGACATCCGACGCTTTTCATTGCAACCAACCTGTTTTTAATCAGCTATTTTTATCTGAATCTAAACCTGTTTGTCCCCTGTTTTCTATCGAAGAAAAAAATAATTGTATTTTTCGCCGTCACGTTTGCCTGCATAGTACTCTATTTCATTATCCCGTGGATTTTTCATTCCTATTTCTTTTCGGGACAACCGTTCAGACCGGATATGCCGTTTCAGGGAAAACATCCTGAATTTTTACCGGATGAACATTTCCCTCATTCGAGAATGAGACCCGATGAGATGATGAAAAGACTGGGCATCTATACCCGTACCACTCAGTTTCTCCTCGTATTCATTGTGAGTACGGGAATAAAGGTGATCACGCAATGGTATGAAGAAAAACATCGCCTGAAAGAATTGGAAAGTTCAAAGGTTGAAGCCGAACTTTCGTTTTTGAAATCGCAGATTCACCCTCATTTTCTTTTCAACAGCCTGAACAGTATCTATTATCTGGCTTTGAGCAAAGACGATAAAGCACCCGAAGCGATTCTGTCGCTTTCCGATTTCCTGCGTTTTGTGACCACCGAAAGCGATAATAATTATATCGATTTGGAAAAAGAAATCAAAATGCTGGAAGAATATCTGAATCTTCAAAATTTACGGGTATCGGAGAAGTTTGATTTGAAGTTTGATTTGAAAGGCGAATTTACATCTTTGAAAATCATGCCGCTGACATTTATTCCTTTTGTGGAAAACGCATTTAAGTATGGAATCAGTGCTCATATCGATTGTTTTATCCACTTGACTATTGAAGCAGTAAACCGGACGTTGATGTTTACCATTGCCAATTCGATTATACAAGGGCAAAAGGACATTATCCGTTCTTCCGGTATCGGTTTGGAAAATATCAAAAAACGGTTGGAATTAGCCTATCCCGGACGTTATGAGCTGGAAATAAAAAATAATGAACATACATACAGTGTTTACCTTAAAATACGATTGGAATGATGCGTTGTATTGCCATTGATGATGAGCCTTTGGCATTGAAACTGCTGACCCGATATTGCAGTAAAGTTCCTTCCATCAATCTGGCAGGAGCTTACAGCGATCCGGTGGAAGGATTAGGTTATATCAAAATTTTGGAACCGGATTTGATTTTTCTGGATATTCACATGCCGGATTTATCAGGGATACAAATTGCCTATTCGTTAAACAAAAAGCCATTGGTTATCTTCACGACGGCTTATGAACAATATGCCGTAAGAGGTTTTGAGCTGGACGTTGTGGATTATCTCCTGAAACCTTTCGATTTCGAGCGGTTTCTGAAAGCATACAGCAAGGCGGAAGAACGGTTTCAATCCTCTCTGACAAAATTGGCTACGGAGCCAAACGCCGATGAAATTATTTCATTCAAATGCAACTATCAAAGTGTACACCTGCCGCTTCATTCCATATTATATATTGAAGCCTTTGACAATTACATCAAAATCGTTACGCCAACTAAAACATACATGCCTGTGATGACCATGAAAAGCATCCAGAAATTGCTCCCCGAAGAGCGATTTATCCGCATACATAATTCCTACATCGTTCCCGTTGATAAAATCAAATCGTTCAGTCGGGAAAAAGTGACAACGGATAAAATTCAAATACCCATAGGCAGGGCATACAGTAAAGAATTCTTAAAGAAAATGAACGAGTCAATATGAAAAAGACACTGATTTTGCTCTTATTTGCTATTCTAAAAGAATTTCCGCTATTCAAGAAGGATAGCCGCTATTTAAGAAAGATAGCCGCTATTCAAGAAAGATAGCGGCTAAAAAAGAAGAATAGCAGCTAAAAAAGAAAGATAGCAGCTAAAAAAGAAAGATAGCGGCTATTCAAAAGAATAGCGGCTAAAAAAGAAAGATAGCGGCTAAAAAAGAAAGATAGCAGCTATTCAATAAGAATAGCCGCTATTCAATAAGAATAGCAGAAATTCAAGAAGAATAGCGAAAATTCAAGAAGAATGAATAGAAACGGTTCAAAAAGAGCTGAAACCAGCCGCACATTCCGCTACGCTTTATGTGGGGCTGAAATCTCCTGCTCCTTCGGAGCTTCTGCGAAACATCAGTCATTAACTCTTTAATATTTATGGAAAAGAAAACTTTGTATTATGCAAAAAGAGCCGTTAGCCTCTTGGTTCTTTGTGTTTGCTTATCGGTTATTTCCTCTTGCGGCAGCGACGAACTGACGGAAGAAGTGCCTCAAACTTACAGCCTGAGCGGTACGATAATCAAATCGGACGGCGGTGCGGCGGCGGGTGCTTCGGTCATGCTGATGAAAATTTCCGACGGCAGCGATGCCGGACAATCGCCGACCAATGCAGACGGGGAATATATCATTACAGGCGTTGGCGCAGGAAGTTACAAGATTGTGGCAACGCTCAACGGCTATGAAACAGCTTCGATTGAGGAAGTGAAAATTGCCGGTGCCGATGTAGCAGTCAATGAGGTGGTACTTCAAAAAATTACAGCTCCGACCTACAGCATCAGCGGTACGATAAGCAAACCGGACGGCACGGCGGCAGCAGGCGTTTCCGTGCAAATCCGCAAGGCAAGCGACAATGTCAGTGTCGGACAGGCGGCAACGACCGATGCTTCGGGCGTCTATTCAATTCCCGATATTCCCGCAGGCGCATACAGCCTCATCTGCACGCTCGAAGGATACGAAACGGGGGTACTTGCCGATATTACGGTAAAGAATGAAAATCTTACGTCCCGAAATATTACGTTGAAGACTATCGGGATAAATGCCAATGCCGTAAGCATTATTTATTCGGGCAATGAGGCGGTTATCAGCAATCTCCCGTCCGACGGCAGCGTTACGGCGACAAAAAGCGGCGCGGACGTTACCATATCCTCTTCTTCAACAGCACTTGTCGAGTTGTATGTTTCCGGTTCAACTTCCGGCGGCTCGCTCAAAATTCAGAACAATGCAATCGCGCCCAACACCCTTCGCCTGACATTAAACAGCGCGGTAATCGCCTCTGCATCGAAACTTCCGCCTGTTCAGATAACGAAAAACGAAGGTGTAACCATTGTCGAACTGAAAGGAAACAATATCCTGTCGGATAACGCCGCAAACGAAGAGAACGCCGCGCTCATCAGCAAAAGCGGCTCGCTCGAATTTGAAGGCTATGGAAAACTCTCCGTCAGCGGTGCGGCGAAACATGCCATTGCAAGCGGTAAAAAGAATATTACGGTGCGCAATGGCGATATTACCGTTACATCGGCAGCTTCCGACGGCTTTCATGCCGAAGCCGGCTTTGTACAGTCGGACGGCTCGCTGCATATTACCGCTTCGGGCGACGGCATTGACGCCGGTACAGGCACGGCAGAAATTAGCGGCGGAACTATCCAAATCACATCTTCTGCGGATGATACCAAAGGCATCAAAGCCGATGCAGGGATAATCATCAACGGCGGTATCATTGACGTGAACGTGTCCGGTGCGCAATCGAAAGGGATAAGCAGCAAATCCGACATAGCTGTCCGCAGCGGAAACCTGTCCGTTGTTACATCCGGCGCAACCGTTCTCGAAGCAATCGGTAGCGGCTACAACCCGTCGTATTGCACCGCCGTCAAAAGCGATGGCAGCATAAACATCTCGGGCGGAACGATTGCGATAGAAAGTCGCCTGACATCAGACGGAGGCAGAGGCCTTTCGGCTGACGGCGACATAGTGATTAGCGGCGGTACGCTCAACATCACAACCGCAGGCGACGGCAAGGTTTACACCACCGAAGCGGGTGAGACCGATTCCTACACGGCTTCCTG
>LBCX01000258.1 GCA_001657575.1 Bacteroidales bacterium Barb4 | reverse complement strand
ATCTTAACGGTGGACTAACTGTAACTGCAGGCAGTATTAGCAAAGATGCCTTTAAGGACACGACCATCTCCCCTAATACTATTACTTTACCGGCGCTGTAGCGACTGTCGGAGCCGATACGTTTAGCAACGTAAATGGGGGTAAGACCGTGGTTACCATACAGACCGCTAAGACTTCCGGTTTTGCCGCCAGTGCTTTTGCTGGCATCGGTGAGCTTATAGTAAGCGCTGGCAATTGGACGGTAGATGATTTGGGCAAAATAGCACCGGGCGTAGCTGCAAGATATACCGTCCCTTCCCCCTATGCCATACAGGTGAATGGCGCTACTTCTGCTCTTCCCGTTCCCGTCGGCACTGTTTATAGCGGTGCCAACCAAAAGCCGACAGTGACGGTAACGTATAACAGCGAAATGAACCGAAACTTCACCACCATTTGGGAAGCCCATTATTATACTGCCAGAATCCCGGCAGGTAGCTATAAGCCAACCGATGAGTTTGTCAAAGCAGGCGATTATCAAGGCAAGGTTGTATTGAACGGCTTGGGAAGCACCACCCCCATAATGTTGCCGTTAACAAAAACTTTACGGGAACTGCCAAGGCTGTGCCTTTCAAGATTGTAAAGTTCAGTCTGGACAGCATTATCCGCAGCGAGGCAGTGTGCGTAGCCCCAAACGAAAAGAACTTCAAGGTGACCTATACGGGCGAGCCTGTGGACTTTACGGTGGAGATTGCGAGTTTGGTAAAAGGTGCCGACTTTGAGCTGTATTACCAAAGGATTAATGCAGACGGCGACAAGGAGATTACCGATAACACAGCCAACGCGGGTCTGCTCTACGTAGGTGCGAAAGGCTTAGGCAACTATGCCGGAAAAGACATTCTGGACTCCCTGACCATCCAAAAGGCTGCCTTTGCCGAAATCAACTTTGACGTGGCAAACTATGTATTGGGTACCGGCGAAACCTACAAGGACGTAACCGCCGCCGACATCAAGACGACGGTATCCGGCATAGGTAATGACGTTGTCGCCGATGCTTATTCTGTCCGTTACGACAACGGTCTTATCGTAAGCGGTCTTGGCAACGTGCAGGTATATACCCTAACGGGGCAGAGCGTATCCGATACGCAGTTTGCGAAGGGCGTTTATATCGTAACTGCCTCCAAAGGCTCTGACAGGGTTACGACGAAGATTGTCGTGAAGTAAGCAAGTCTCTTTGAGTAAATAAATAATTAGTATTGAGGGCGGGACGCTGTGAGACGTCCCGTTTTCTGTTTAGGTATCCCGAAAGGATACAGGATTTCAGTCCCACATTCCGTATATTTTGCAGGGAATACAATTTATGAGAGGCACAGGCGTTTTTATATCTTATCTGTGAAAATATGAGGGGGAGGCTTCCGGTTGTCATTGTCATTATAGGATTGTTCGTCTGTGCACAGGGTGTGCGGGGGCAGTATGATGTGCAGTTCAGCCGGTATTTTGAGACGATGGGGTATTATAATCCGGGGGTTGCGGGGGGTACGGAGGATATGAATGTGACGGCGGCAGCGAGGGTGCAGTGGCTCGGTATGGAGGGTGCACCGATGTCGTTTTTCGGCATGACTGACCGACCGATTCAGTTTGGGGGGAGAGAACACGGCGTGGGGGTACTTCTTTTTACAGAGCGTATCGGGCTTTTCCAAAATACACATATGGCAGGACAGTATGCATTCAAACAGAAGCTGTTTGGGGGGATGCTGCGTATCGGGTTGCAGGCGGGGCTTGTCAGCCGTTCGTTTGACGGGGCAGGGGTGAAGATACCGGATAACGAGTTTTTCAATCCGGCGGATGATGCCATACCGAAAACGGCGGTGAGCGGCATGGCGTTGGACATGAACGCCGGTCTGTATTATATCCGCAAACGCTTTTACGTTGGCGCGGCTTCCACCCATATTACGGCACCGGAGGTGCTGCTGAATGAGAATGCGTATGTGAAGGTTGACAGAGCGTTCAATTTCACAAGCGGATACAATATTGAAACAGCGAACCCGTTGTTGGAGGTGCGCCCTTCCGCATTCCTGAAAACGGACTTGCAGGTATGGCAGGCGGAGGCTACGTTGCGCGTGTTCTACAACAAGATGTTTAACGGAGGGGTTTCGTGGCGTATGAATGAGTCGGTCATCCTGTTGCTGGGCGGCACGTTCGGGCGTTTGCAGGCAGGGTATGCCTACGATTTCCCGATATCTGCCGTCAGGCTGGCAAGTAGCGGGAGCCACGAGCTGGTGGTAAGATATAGCCTGAAAATAGACAAGACGAAGACGGGGAAGAATAAACATAAAAGTGTACGTATATTATAGTATATGAAAAGAGTATGGTTTGTACTGATGGCAACAGCCTTGCTGGTCTCCTCCTGCGGACGTGCGTTGCGCAATGCCGGAGGTGAGGTGACGGGGGTGCGGTCGGCTGCGGTCAATGAGCCGTCGCCCTACGGGATGACACTGATCAAGCGGGGGACTTTCGAGATGGGGCCTGCGGATAAGGATTCCCTTTGGGGCATGGAGGCGGACAGGAAAGGCGTTTCCTTTGATGCTTTCTGGATGGATCAGACGGAGGTAACAAATGCCAAGTACAGGCAGTTCGTGCATTGGGTGCGCGATTCCATCATCCGCGAACGCCTTGCCGACTCTGAATACGGCGGAAACGACCTTTTCAAGATTACGGAAGACCGCTTCGGCGAGCCGGTGACGCCGCATCTGGACTGGAAGCGTCCTATCCCTTGGAAGAGGGCTACCGAAGACGAACAGCTGGCTATTGAAAGCGTCAATTACATACACCCAGTTACTGGCGAAAAGAAGCTGGATCCGAGGCAGATGTATTATAAATATGAATGGTATGACCATACCTCCGCCGCCTTGCGCAAGTATCAGCTGAACCCTTACGCCCGTGTGCGGAACACGGACATTACCGTCAATCCGAACGAGGTGGTTATGATTTCCAAAGACACGGCTTACTTTGACGAAGAAGGGCGTGTTGTCACTGAAACAATTACCCGCCCGCTCAGCAGCGAATGGGATTTCCTGCATACCTACATTGTCAATATTTATCCCGATGAAAACTGCTGGATAAACGACTTTAACAATGCCTACAACGAGCCTTACATGCGGATGTATTTCACGCATCCCGCTTACGATGATTACCCCGTAGTTGGGGTATCCCACGAGCAAGCCCTTGCCTTTTGCGCATGGCGCACCAACCTCTTTAAGGAAACCTTGAACGCGGCTGCCGGACAGATCATTGAGCCGTTCCGCCTGCCTACCGAAGGGGAATGGGAATATGCCGCACGTGCGGGAAAGAATGAATATAAATATCCTTGGGCGAGCGATGCGCTGCAAAGCGGAAAGGGTTGCTTCCTTGGCAACTTCAAGCCGGGCGACGGCGATTATACGGGGGACGGGCATCTTATCAGCTCCCCTGTCGGCTCTTTCTCCCCGAATGAGTTTGGGCTTTATGACATGGCGGGCAATGTGGCGGAATGGACTTCTACCAGCTACTCGGAGTCCGGTCTTCACCAGATGAGCGACATGAACCCCGAACTACATTACGATGCTGCCAAAGAAGATCCCTACGCGATGAAGAAAAAGGTAGTGCGCGGCGGTTCGTGGAAGGATGTCAGCCAGTTTATCCGTTCCGATATGCGCACTTTTGATTATCAGAATGAGACACATTCGTATATCGGTTTCCGTTGCGTGCGCACGCAGATAGGGTTCGGGAAGAAGAAATGATCGTTAACAGTTAAGAACATGGGAAAGTATAATACATATAAGAACAGGTTGGAGATGTTTCTCGCCAGCGAGCGGGGGAAACGTGTCCTGAATTTCGGTTACAGTTGGGGGGCGTCTGTGGTGGTTTTGGGAGCGTTGTTTAAAATATTGCACCTGCCGCTGGGCGACATTATGCTTGGAGCCGGTATGGTGACGGAGTTCTTTGTGTTCTTTATCTACGGTTTTGAAAAGCCGGGGGGGGAATACCATTGGGAAAAGGTGTATCCCGAACTGAGGTCAGATAATCCGCTTGACCTTGAATATAACAGGGGGAGAGCGGGAGATGACGGGTTTGCGGCTTTTGCGGCTTCGGGCTTTCCTGCATCGGCAGGCGCATCAGGCGCATCAGGCGGGGGAGGACAGGGGACTATTATTATAGGTAGCGGCGGCGGTGGCGGTCACGGCGGCTTT
>LBCX01000257.1 GCA_001657575.1 Bacteroidales bacterium Barb4 | reverse complement strand
AATATAAACTAATTTGCATCACGTATTTATATTCCATCAGCCTTTTCTTTTCCTCCGCAAGACAAACAACAGCAAGGCAAACACCACCAGCACCACCGAAACGATAAGCAAGCCGTTCAGCCGGCTCTTTTCACTGTCGGCTGCATTTCCCAAGGCTTCCTTTTTAAGCACCTTGCCGGCATTATTTACATCGGATGACGAGTTATCAGCCGTTTTCATCTTTTGAATGTGCTGCCGGTATGCTGTAGCCGATTCGGTGTCGGTGTTTTGGGCGATGAAGTCCTGCAATTTGGCATTCCCGCCTGCGAAACCGCTGACCGAAGAGCCAAACTCTGCTACCAAAGCCGTATGCAGGCGGGCGATGTCGTTTAGCTGTTGTTCGCCGGCTTTCCATAGTCCTTTTCTTGCCGTTTCGAGCATTACGGCAGTGATTTCCTGCAAGGCATACGGGTTTTCCCGTTTGAAAAAGGCTTCCGTACCCAAATGATAGGCATCCTTCACATATACATCGTACAGCCTGTCCCACATTTCATGGTCAATCACATCGGGCTTCATTACATTCCACGCATAGGTATTGGTAACCACTTCGGTGATTTGTGCCGCACTCGAAGCCTTGCCCTTTATCACTTCCCTGATGTAGGCGGGATTAAAAACGGTTGAACGGGCTTCTACGCCGACAGCCTCTTTGAGTTCCTGTATCTTCACGTGATTGCGGTTGCGATAGTCGGCAAAGTAAGCATCAGGGTCTTTTCCCGTCACCTCGCGCACAGCCAAGTTCATGCCGCCCATAAACTCATAGACATGGTCAAGGCTCAGGGCACCCCACGTGTTGCTCTGGCGGGGTTGGATAACCACATCGGTATTATGCAGTACGGCACGGAGCAAGCCTTCGCTGTATTGTCCCCAAGCCTTGCTGCTGCCATACGCCGCACCCATGTTGTGAATGTACGTGTCCGCAATTTCCTTTTCGCTTTCCCAACGGTCGCCGCTTGTTACCATCCCCTGAATATTGGTGCCATACATGCCGTTGATACCACCAAACACCCGTTGCACGGATAATTCGCGCGCTTCTTTGGGAGAAATGCCCTGTTCCACCAGCAGGCGTTCAGTTTCGACCGTGCCGGCGGCGGCATAGTTGCCGAACTTGTCCCCGTCTGCCGATGCCGCCAATTCAACGGCGCGGCTTATCAGTTCCAGACGGGTAGCGGCTAAGTCCCTGAACTGACCGGAGGTTTGCACAACGATGTCAATGCGCGGGCGACCCAGTCTTTCGGAGGGAACCAGCTGCAAATCGGATACGCGCCCGTAGCTGTCCCGTACAGGCTCCACGCCCAGCATATACAACGCCTGCGCAATGGTAGTCCCTTCGCTTTCGATAAACTCGCTGCTCCAAAAAGTATAACTTACTTTTCGGGGATAATCGCCGTGCTGCTTCTTGTATTGTTCCAATGTGGCATCAACCAAGGACACGCCTTTTTCCCAAGCAAGTTCGGACGGAGTCGCTTCGGCATTGATTGCATATAGATTGCGTCCCGTAGGCACGGCGTTTGGATTGGCAACGGCATCGCCGCCCGAAGACGGGGCTGTGTATCCGCCGGCAAGGGCATTCAGCAAAGACTGAAATTCTTTTTCAGGACTTTGCTCCAATGCCTTCTTATAGGAAACAATGTTTTGAATGGTGCGTTCCGTTTCGGCAATCGCTCTTGCGCGGGCTTTTTGGACGGCTGTATATTCCACTTGCGGCGGTTCCGGTTTCCGGGCAACCACAGGTTTCCGGGCAACCACAAGGGTTGCCCCTACGGCATCCGGCTTTTTCCCTATTTTGGGTATCCACGCGGGGTGACCGCCTCCCGAAGGTTTTTTGTCGGTTGCTGCTTTTCCGGAAGGAGAAGCGGAGGGCATACCGCCCGGCATCATTCGCGGCTTGGCGGCAAGAATAGTCTTTGCTTCGCTTAAATCTTCCGCCTTGATATGCGCCGTTGCACAAATCAATTCCTCGTTTACCGGCGCGCCGTTCAATATACGGTTTACCAGCAATCGGGCAGGTTCCAAGTAGCGGCTTGTGAAAAAGACTTTGCTTTTGAGCTGTTTGTCATCTGTTTTTCCGCTCAGTTTATCCAGATTAGCCAGGCTGTATGCAATCGGGTCGGCACTCATCGCCAATACGGTGGAGCGGATTTTCTCGCCTGTGTAGGGAACGCCCGAAACGTATAGACTTCCCGTCATCTTTTCGTTGGCAATTTCTTCGGCAAAGTTTTCAATGCGTTCCATCTCTTCGATGGAATAGGGATTTGTCAGTACGCTGTCCAAGCGCAAATCGCGATGCAAGCCCATTGCTACGGCTGTCTTCTTTACTTCCAAACCTTCCAGCTTTCCCCCGGAGGAGGCTTTTCGGATGTTATCCTGCAAGGTTCGGAATTGCGACCGTGTATCGCTTTCCATAAAAGCCGGCGTGAGATACGAAACGGTGGTAGCATACGAACGGCGTTTAGCCATCATGCTCTCACCGACATTCCCGATTGTATAATAGTAGAAATGCGGAACGCTCCCGACCAAGCGGTCTGACCAATCGCCATGACTTAACGCAACCTGTTTGCGGGGTGTAAATTCAAGGCTGCCGTGCGTGCCGAAATGAAGCATGGCATCTGCCTTGAAATCGTATTGCGACCAAAGATAAGAGGCGATATACGTGTGCGGAGGTGCAACTTTGGCACCGTGCACAATGGCAAAGGCATCATCGCCCAAGCCTGCCACCGGCTGCGGAAGCAATGCAACGTTGCCGAAGCGGATACGGGCTACGGCAAGATTGCCCGGAGCTTCCCCGTAAAGGGAAACGGCATCGGCATACATCTCTTGGGGCAGCGAATGATTTGCCCACGTCTCATACGCCTGCTTTTCCACGGGACTTAACACAGTCCCTTGCGTCATCAGCATCTTCTCAAAACCGCCGACTTCATCGGGAAGGCTATCAACAGTATATCCTTCGGCTTTCAGCCGTTTCAGGAAGTTATAAAGTGCCGGAACGGTTTCCAGTCCCTGCGCCGTCAGCGTGCTCTGTCCCGCTCCCTTGAAATAGTAAACAGCCAGCTTTTTCTCTGCATTGTCTTTCTTGCGCAAGGCAATGAAGTTGTTTACGATTTGCGTGAAAGCCTGCAAACGTTCGGGTACGGCTTTGAACAGATACAAGCCGTTTTCGTCCGCCTCCTGCACATTGAGCACGTAGGGATATATCGCACCGTCCAATTCGGGCATGACAATACTCTGCGACATAAACCCGCCAAATATCCCCATCACGTCCGCCGTCCATTCTTCTTTGGTTTGCAAAAGAGAAAGCGGGGCAAAGACAGGGATATTCCGTTCCTTGAGCCAGTCAACGGCAGCATCGGGCTGCCCCATAATCATACGCCCGTGTGCAAAATAAATCACCGCATCCGGTTGTATCTCTTTGAGGAACTCCAGCCGCTTCATAAACGAACTGACGGGATAAACATTCAGTCCCACCCCTTGCAGGGATACAATCAGACTGTCCGTATCGTCCTTATTGCCGCTGAAAGGGTCGTTCAGCCCGCCGACAATAGCTATTTTCGGTGCGCCTTCATGGAAGAAATGATGTTCCCTCAAATACGCTTCATAGTCCGTCACCTTTTCAAAGGAAACAGACTCATCCAAATGGAACAGCACGTCTGACGCACTTTTCACCGCCGTATCAGGGTCATGGACAAAGAATGTTTTCTTATCTATATCCCGACGGACATACCTTGCGAGGCTCTGATAGTTCCTTTTGTTCCCGTCCCGCATATACTCATATACGCCGGCTTTGGCGATGCTGTCCAGATTGCAGATGTTATTTTCGGGCGAGGTTGCGCCGAAAACGTAAACGGGCGTTCCGTCGTCCGCCGTTTGCAGGAGCTGTTCCCGTTGTTCGGCAGTGATTTGCAAGCCCATGCCAAAAGCAAGTACAAAATCGTATCTGCCCAATTTGTGCAGGTTTTCAAGGGGCACTTCTTCGTAGCGGATAAACCTGTCGGCGTTTGCCCGGATAATGTTTGTGGTTTGGAAAGACTGAAAATTGACCAGTGCAATGCGGGTGGTTGAAGCGGTATCGTTCCATATTCCCCATGCAGTCCCGCATACGATTGCGAGGGTTAGAGCGAGTGTAAGTTGTATTCTTTTCTTTGCCATGATTTTTAATTTGATGTTACGCAGATGCCCCGAAGGGGCAAAAGATTTCA
>LBCX01000256.1 GCA_001657575.1 Bacteroidales bacterium Barb4 | reverse complement strand
CACTTGTTCCTCCGTCTCGGCACTGCACGGGCCGGCAATCACAACCGGACGGGACGGATCAACGCCCGGTAAGATAATCGATTCTAAATCCATCATATTTTATGTAGTTAGTAGTTTGAAGTTAGTAGCTGGGAGTTAGTAGTCAGCAGCCGTTTTCATCCTAACTCCTAACTTCTGTCTCCTAACTCCCCAAAGAAAAAAAGCCCCGCCACATTGTTCGGCAGGACTTTATATTGTTTGGGATATGCTCTGATCGGATGACCCTCTTTTTGCGTACAAACTCCTGCTCTTACCGCTTAAAGTAAAAGTAATAGTAGTAATATGTAAAGTCAAACCGACTCATCTCTTTCATTCTTCTTGTAAAGCGGTGCAAAAGTAATCTAATTTTCAACTGTGCAATAAAACAGCTTGAATATTTCAGGGCAACTGTAATATCGAACTCCCGTTAATTAAAGACCACCGTCTTATTCTTGCAGGTCAGGACTTTTCGCTCAATATGCTTTTCAACGGCACGTGCCAGAACGATTTTCTCAAGGTCGCGCCCCTTGCGTATCAGCGTGTTCACGGTGTCCTTGTGGGAGATACGGACAATGTCCTGCTCGATAATGGGGCCTGCATCCAATTCGGTGGTAACGTAATGGCTCGTGGCACCGATTAGTTTCACGCCCCGCTCGAATGCCGCATGGTAAGGCTTGGCTCCCGCAAAGGCGGGGAGAAAGGAATGATGGATGTTGATAATTTTGTCGGGATAGGCGTTGATAATGTCGCCGGTAATAATCTGCATATAACGGGCGAGGACGATGAAGTCAATCCGGCTCTCCTTTAACAGCTTCAGTTCGGCGGCTTCCTGCGTTGCCTTGTTGTCTTTCGTCACGGGAAAAACGTGAAACGGTATGCCGAAACGTACCGCCACATGCTCCAAATCGGTATGATTGCTGACGATCAGCGGTATCTCCACGTTCCATTCCTCCGCCGTATATCGCGCCAGCAGGTCGTAAAGGCAATGGGAGATTTTGGAAACGAAGACAGCCATGCGCGGCTTGTAATCGTTAAAGTACAGACGGAAATACATCCGGTACTTTGAAGCGTAGAGCGTATCAAAATACTCGCCAATCTTGTCCTTGGGAATGACAAAGCGTTCCAATTCCCACTCAACCCGCATGAAAAAGACGTTTTGAACGGTATCTACATGCTGATCCAGATAGAGGATATTCCCGCCGTTCACGGTGATAAAATCGGTCACGACGGCGATAATCCCCGGCTGGTCGGGGCAGTGCACCAATAAGATGGCGGTTGTTTTCCTGTTATTCATAATGGCGAGCATTCTCTTTGTTCATTCTATTGATTATCAAAGGGGGCAAAAGTATGAAAAAAGGAACTTTCTGTTGCACAGTCGTCCCAAAGGGACGAAAGATTTCAACCCGACGTAAAGCGAATCTGAATTTTTTTGCCTGTTTATTTGCAGCATTGGATTTTGACTGTATATTTGCGGTATGTTTTTCATTATTTATAACATATCTTTATTTAAACTATAATGCTAATCCTTGACACAAAAAAAACGCTCCGCCTATGAAGGTAGAGCGTTTTTGCTTTACGTCTGGCTGAAATCTCTTGCCCCTTCGGGGCATCTGCGTAACAAAGGGCTTCCCACGTCTCAAAATATTATAAACTGATATATAATTACCAATGCAGTATTGTCTTACTTTTACCGCGTTTTTACGATAAACTCTATGCTGATATGAAAACTAAGAAAGAAAACAACCAAGCTGCACAGGCAGCAGCAGGAAACAAAGGGCAGGAAGCAAATGTTTCCCAACCGAAGAGGTACAATAAAGCGGGGGAATTGTTTCATGACCCTAATACAAAGCCGTTCATGAAGATTATTGATATGAAAGCCGTATTGAAATGAGATACTATTTAGATACAAACATGCTTGTATTCATATTGTCAAATCAAAAGGATTGCATAAGCAGGGAAGTGGACGATATAATATTTGATTTTTCCAATATCCTTTATGCAAGTTCTGTGGCGGTCAATGAACTGATATTGCTGTATAAAATAGGTAAGGTAGAACTGCCGGATTGTAAATCGGCGGAAGGTATTATTCCAAAAATGAAACAATACGGTATTGAAATAATGTATTACAATCAATATCATTTGGAGAAGTATATTGCGTTGGATATAGCAGAAGGGCATAAGGATATGAACGACCATGCCATTATCGCACAAGCCATAGCCGATAAAATACCGCTGGTTTCGTCCGACACAAAGTTTCACTGTTACACGGGGCAGGGATTGGATTTTATCTTTAATAGAAGATAGGAGTTGGGGATAACGACCCCTAACAGGGTTTCAAACCCTGTTAGGGGTTCAAGCAAACATAAAAAAGAGCAATGGAACAATCGACAGAAATTGAATACAGAAAGGAAAAGACTATCGGGACTACTAATAGTTTGCGTTCCGCCTGATATAAATTGCGTGAAAGATTAGAAGACTTGTACGACCTTTTGCACATTTGGTGGTATCGAAATGAACCTACAATGTCGGCGCGTGAGTTTTTTGAAGAAATAGAAAGAAAGCGCGGAATAGACAATGTATAAGGTTATTGTCAGTAAAAAGATAGAGAAGGAGTTACTAAAATTGCCACGTGATTATTTCTGGTTAATCAAAGAAAAGAATTTTATCTCTCGAACAGAACCCGCGCCCTTTTGGTTATTGTAAATTATTCGGTTCTGATAATAAATACAGAATACGCATAGGTGATTACCGTGTTATTTATTCAATCAAAGATGATGTTTTGACTGTGAAAGTGATTGAAATCGACCACAGAAGCAGTATTTATAAGTAATTGTAATCAGTATTTCAAGTTGCCCTTTCTGTCTTGCTATGTTACCCTACCCCTGACAGGGTTTGAAACCCTGTCAGGGGTTTACTGTACACATATTCAAAGCAAAAACGCTCTACCTTCACAAGCGGAGCGTTTCTTAACAAAATGAAAAGACTTGATGAAAATGTCAAGATCTGATTTAACACTATATTTATAATATAAAACAAAAAAGACAGACCACAAACGTGTGTAAAAACAGGTTGTAAACATACAGACAAAATTCAATGCTGCAAATAAATCAGCCAAAATTTCCAGAAAAAAAACGAAAGGGATATACATGAAGGGTTATAAGAACGCCGTCGACAAGGGAGTCCTGCAAGGACACCCGATTTCAGCCCCACATGCAGCGGAGAATGTGGGGTTAAAGGACGCCGACGACGAGGAAGTTCTGCAAGAACGATATAAATTACATGATTAATACATTCTGTCATCCTTTCAGGATACCCTTGGCAGTATCTTCCTTAACCCTGTAATTCTCCCCCTTGTCTTCTATTTCTTTCAAATTCAGGCAAGCTATTATTTGCTTATGTTATTCTTCTTCTATATCGTCTGTCCAAGAATATTTTCTGATTAAATCTTCTTTTTTTGTTATAAAAGTCCTTTTATCTTCAATAATAACTTTCTTGAGCAGCCAACCTGCATCTATTCCTGCAGCTTTAATACTATCATCTCCTTTTCCCAACTCTTCATGTTTTTGATACAACGCATACATTGGCGTTCCTTCCCAATAAAAGTTGGATCCACCCAAAAAATCTCTTGCCGAAAACCATTCGCTTTCATTGTTTTTGCACCAACAATAAACAGCTCCCTGCAAAAAAGCCATAATTTTTTCTCTTTCTTCATCTGAAATTCCGTAAACTTCTCTAATGTATGAGTCTCCCTCCAACATAATTTTAATTGACATAATTTTAATTTTTTATATTTTAAAAATTCCTGTAATCATAAACTAATTTTCTGAACCCCTAACAGGGTTTCAAACCCTGTCAGGGGTATGTGGGGTATGCCATGCAGATGCCCCGAAGGGGCAAGAGATTTCAGCCCGACGTAAAGCGCAGGGTCAGCGGAATGTGGGGTTACAGGAACGATGCCGTCGGGGGCATCCTGAAAGGATGACAGAATATGTATTGCATTGTGAACCGTCATTTACGTTTTGTATCGCCCTTTCAGGGCTTTATTGGATTGTATCCGTCCATAAACCCCACATTCCGCTACCCCACATTCCGCTACGCTCCATGTGGGGCTGAAATCCGCCGTCCCTGCGGGACTTCCCAACTCCCGACTTCACACGGTCGTTTGACCTGACTTCACACGGTCGTTTGACCCGACCTCATTTTACCCCGCAGATGCCCC
>LBCX01000255.1 GCA_001657575.1 Bacteroidales bacterium Barb4 | reverse complement strand
AGAAATCATGCAGTTCGTAGGGCCCGACTAAGTCTTCAGTCTTTTGCAGAATATTCCCCTGCTCGTCGGCGGGGATCAATTCAGGGCTTATCGGCGTGGCGATTATATCCGACAGAGTAAGGCGGGAAGCCTCGTCCGTCTTGTTGTCGGCTATCCACCGCACGAGGTGCTTCACCAGTGTTTTGGGAATGCTTGCGTTCACGCCGTACATGGATATATGGTCGCCGTTGTAGGTAGCCCATCCGAGAGCCAGTTCGGAGAGGTCGCCCGTGCCGACCACCAAGCCGTTTGTCTGATTGGCAATGTCCATCAGTATCTGCGTGCGCTCGCGCGCCTGAGCGTTCTCGTAGGTAACGTTGTGATTTTCTCTGTCATGCCCTATGTCTTTGAAATGCTGTTCGCAAGCCGCCTTGATGGAAATCTCGCGGAGTGTGACGCCCAGCGAACGGATTAAGGCGACAGCATTGGCATACGTCCTGCCGGTCGTCCCGAAGCCCGGCATCGTGACACCCATCACACACTCGCGCGGAATATGCAGCCGGTCGAAAGTCATCACCGTCACCAGCAACGTCAGCGTCGAATCCAGCCCGCCCGATACACCGACAACCGCCGTCTCTGCCTTTGTATGCGTCATCCGCTTGGCAAGCCCCGCCGTCTGCATACGGAATATATCCTCCCAACGCTCCTCCGCGCGGCTGCAAGGGATAAAGGGAGAAGGATTTACGGGACGATACAGCCTAAACGCTTCGTCCGGCACCGTCCGCACAGCAAACGGTATGTGCACCGCCTCTTCGGGAAACAGGCGAAGCCCTTTCGTGAAATTCGTATTGACCCTTCGGTCATGCCGCAGATGCTCCACGTCCAGCTGACAGACGATAAGCTGTTCATCCGTGGCGAACCGCTCGGACTCTTTCAGTATCACCCCGTTCTCCGCAATCAGGGCACTGCCGGCAAAGACCACGTCCGTTGTTGATTCCCCTGCTCCGCAGGAGACATACACATACCCTGCTATGCACCGTCCGGACTGCTGTTCGACTAATTGCCGCCTATATTCATGCTTCCCGATCACCTCATTGCTCGCCGAAAGATTAAGGATAATGTCCGCCCCCAGCATCGCCAACTGTGCCCCGGGCGGAACAGGCACCCACAAGTCCTCGCAAATCTCTATCCCTACCGATACACCCTCTGCCGTAAACAGCAGCAAGCTGCCCAGCGGATACGTCCCCTCTCCTATCCGTATCACCTTGTCCCTCAACTCTGCCCCGGAACAAAACCAGCGTTCCTCCTGAAACTCCCTGCTGTTCGGCACGTACATTTTTGGCACCACACCCAATATCTGCCCTTTCTGAAAGGCGACAGCGGCATTGACCAGCTTGTTCTCCGTTGCCAAAGGAACGCCTGCTACGGCAAACACATCCAGCTCCTTCGTCGCCTCCACCAGTTGCAGCAGTGCCGCCTCCGCATCCCGCAGCAGCGTCTGCTGTGCAAACAAGTCCATGCACGTGTAAGCCGTCACCGACAGCTCCGGGAAGACCATCACCTCCACTCCCTTCGCATCGGCAAGGCGCATCAGCCCTTCCATCTGCCGCACGTTATGGAAACAATCCGCCACCTCCACATGGGGGACGGCGGCAGCCACTTTCACAAATCCGTAGTTCATTGCTTTTTTAGGAGTTAGGAGATAGTAGTTAGAAGATAGAGGGTTAGGGGAAAGGGTATCCTGAAAGGATACAGGATTTCAGCCCCACATGCAACGTAGCGGAATGTGGGGTTACAAGGACGATACAAATAATGATAAACAATGCAACATATATATATGTAATATTCGGTCGTTCTTTCAGAACTTCCTTGGGTCGCCCTATCCGCAAACCCCACATTCCGCTCCGCTGCATGTGGGGCTGAAATCCGGTATCCTTTCAGGATACCCTTGGCAGTGGCGTTTATAGCCCCATTTCTTCTCTCCAACCCCTAACAGGGTTTGAAACCCTGTTAGGGGTTACTTTTCATTTACGAGCAACTGCAATCCGTACTCCTTATAGAAGGGGAATTTCGCATCGGAGCTGATAAGGATGTGCCTGTCGGCTATCGCTTGTGCGATAAGCAGTCTGTCAAAAGGTTCTTCATGCGCTTTCCCGTTTATTATCGGAACAGGCAGTTTCTTCAACGCTCTGATATGATTGGTTTGAGTGGGGATAATGTCAATCATCCGCTCCTGCAAGCCGGACACAATATCGTCCAATGTACGATTGAATGATATTTTGTTCAGGGATTGGAGAATGACAATCTCGCGCAACGACTCTACACTTGCGTAGTAAGGGCGTTGGTAATAGTCAATGTCTTCGCGGATGTTTTTGTTAAGGCGGTCATCTCCATCCAACAGCCAAATCAGGATATGCGTATCCAGCAGATAACTGTTTCTCATAAGCCTAAATTAAAGATGTCGGCATCCTTGTCATAATGGAATTCACCCTTGAATAATCCCCATAATCCTCTCGGTTTAATCCTGTCCCGTGCACAGACGGTTTCTTCTTCTGTCGGCTTGGCTGCTTCGGCTTCCGACACTTTCTTTGTTTCTTCTTTTGTTTCCATTTTGTTTGATATTAATTAGGAGTTAGTAGTTAGGAGTTAGGAGATGGTAGTTAGAAGTCCTGAAAGGATACCGGATTTCAGCCCCACATGCAGCGGAGCGGAATGTGGGGTTTACGGAAAGGGCGACCCAATGGAGTTCTGAAAGAACGACCGAATATTACATATATATGTTGCATTATAAATATCGTTTGTATTTGTATCGTTCTTTCAGAACTCCCTTGCCGATACTGTTCCCAAACCCCACATTCCGCTGCGCTGCATGTGGGGCTGAAATCGGGCGCCCTTTCAGGGCTACCCATCGGCGGCGTCCTAATGACCCCACATTCCGCTACGCTGCATGTGGGGCTGAAATCCGCTGTCCTTTCAGGACTTTTTACAAAGAGACGCAAGATTTTGCGTCTCTACATGCTGGAATCCGCCGTTCTTTCGGGACTTCTAACTGCTATCTCCCAACTTCTTTTTCGGGCGCAAAGATAGATGTTTTTGGCAGGCGGCAAAAAGGGAAAACGGGACGTCTCACGACGTCCCGTTTTCAAGTAATTCATTTGAAAGGCAAAGAAGGCTGACAAAGGGACCTCCTCGCACATCTTTATCTAACAATAAATCAACACATAGGTCTTAGCAGGTTTAGCATTATTTAACGATAAATTTGGTTGCCGCGTTGCCGGCGTTCAGGATGTAGAAGCCCGGTGCCAAGGAGACAGCCTTCTGTACGTCATTGCCCGATACCGTAAACTTGGCAGCAATCTTTCCGTTCAACGATACTACCGTAGCGGTTGCACCGTTGAGGTTGGTCAGTGTCAGCACGCCGTTGGCGTAAGATACGGAGGTCGGAACGGATGTAACGGTCTCGATCTTGCTGTCCTCGTTGAAGGTGAGCGTGTGGGTGCCTGTGAAGTTGCTACCCTTTATCCCTGTGATGAGGGCACTGTAAAAGTTGCCGTCGGTAGAGGGGGACAGGACAACATCATAGTCCGTGTTGTATTTCAGCTTGTGGTCGCCGACTATCAGTTCGCCTTTCAGGACATCCAGCAACTCTTCCGGTGTTTCGTATCCCGTAAAGGAAGGGGTGTGCCACTGTACATCGGTTGCCACATTCGCCTGATTGATTTTGAATGTACCTGCGGCAGCGTGTTCGCCGTATTCGCCGATACCTTCCACCCATATCACATAGTCGCCGGCTTCCGTGCCTGCAAGGCTGTTCTTGCCGGTTATGTCTTCTCCGATGCTTTTGCCTTCATACAATACCACCTTGAAGTCGGTGTCTTCCGTCAGGTTGGCAATCTTTACGGTCGGACGAAGCGCGGAACCCGTGAAAGTCGGTTTGTTGTCGGTCACTTCCGCCTTGCTGGCAAGGGCGTTCACGCTCTTTTCCACTGCGTTGAAAGGCAGCGTAATGAATTTGGCAGCAGCATCTGCGTACTTCAAGTTTGACTTGCCGGTAGTAAGTTCAATCTTTACTTCCTTCTTGGCTGTGCTGAGAACAGTGACGGTTGTTTTCCCGCCTTCGAACGTGAAGTCCGCGTCCTTACCGAACTTGCCGAATTTGGAAACCACATCAGAGGCTACCAGTGTAATCTTACCGTCCACGGGTTTCTTGTTGATGATACGGATTTCGGCATCGTCAATTTCGGCCTGTTCAATGGCGAA
>LBCX01000254.1 GCA_001657575.1 Bacteroidales bacterium Barb4 | reverse complement strand
AATTAAAACTGATTAACCATGTTCATTATTATACATGAATAAATTGGAATTGTCAATAGCCTTATATTCATTGCTTTTGATGAACTGTTTTCATGGTAGCCATGAATGAAATTCATGGCTACCATGAATGCCGTTCACCCCTGCCATGAATGGCTCGAAGTCCAATAATTGGCTTTAGAATCAAGGTTTAAGGCGTTTTTTGAGGTCAAAGACTCTTCTTTATTTATATGGGGCTTTTTTTATACAAGTTTCTAGCAGACCTAAAAATAGAGATTTTGGCGGGTAAGGGGAGAGAGATGAGAGAGTATTCCGAAAGGTTGCTCTCTCATCGTTTGTGGGTGGTCTTGAAAAATATTTTTACAAAATTGAAAGAAAAAAATCTATCTTCCGCCCCTCCCACGACCATGATACCCTCCACGCTGTCCGTCATCGTCTTGGCTTTGTTCAGCCCTCTTTATTTCTTCTTGTTTCTCTTTTATATCATCAATCACGCTTTTTCGTTGCGTTTTTGCATTGTCTACCCATTTTTGCGCCGTTTGAGGGATTGCACCCCACTCGTATCGTATCTTTTCAATTACGGCAGGGTCTTCTATGTCGTATGTAGTGCTTTCAAACCCTGCACTTACAGTGAATGTTGTTGATTCAACGGTTCCTGTAAGTTTTATTTCTACTTTGCCGTTATTCTCTCTTGCAGCTCGCTGTCGTTCTTTTCGTCTTTTAGCATCGTCTAACCATTGTGACTGCTGCTCATATTGTTTTTTTAACTCAGGTAAACTGTCAAGCACTTGTTTGTATCGTTCGTTTGCTTGTTTATTGAGGTTCGAGAGTGTTTCCGCCGTACGCATTCTTGATTTAACATACTCAAACATCTCATGGTTTCCTTGCATGGTTTTATGTAGATTCTCATTTTCGCTATTTAGGTTTTCATTTTCGTCTAATAGGTCTATATTGATACTTTCTAAATCGAAGTTGGCATCTTGATACTTACTTGCCAATCGATAATGAAGTTCGGTAAAGTCTTTCCAACGAAGATAGTCATCTTCGTTCATTTTGACCATAGACTTCTTGTCTTTGGAGAACACTCCACCCTCTGTAAAGTGCTTCAAACTTTTTGGTTCGGTGAATGAAGACAAATTTTTCAGTTCATCAATTGTCAAGTTACCTGCTTCGGTTCTGCCATTGAAATCAACAGCATCATTGAATATGCCTATTCGTCTGCCGAAAAATTTTTCCATATGCTTGTCGAGGTCATTATGAAACACTTTAAGTTCTTTCTTGTCGATAACTTTTTTTGCCGAAACTGTCAAACGGTCTTTCTTTTTGTCATGAGCAATGGGTACAAAAGCAAAGTGCATATGCGGTGTAGTTTCGTCCATGTGGACATAAGCAGACACAACATTATCTGCCCCATATCGTGCGGTAAGAAATTTATATGTTTCCTCGAAAAACTTTTGACTTTCCTCAATTTTAATATCTTCGGGTTGTGTCACAACCCACGAACACATCACATTGACATCTTTACGATTAAGACAGAATACTTCGGAACAACGTTTTTTTACAAAATCCCCTTGCAACACCGTCTGATGAACGGCAAGGTTATAGTTTAAGTGACTTCTTTCACTATCGATAAGCTGATTTCCGAATTTAAGATAATCGCCGTTTTCGTCTTTGGCTCTCTCATAATGCTTGAACATGTGACCACAAGCACCTTTTGTAAATTTTGCAACATGCGCCATAACTTCACACCCCTTTGTCACTCTGTCGCTGTGGAGGTGTCCTCGTTTGTGTCAATGTTGACACAAACGAGGACACCTCCACAGCTGTGTTTTTTTGTGTTATAATAATCCCTATCATACAGGGATTATTATAACACAAAAAAACACCCATGTCAAAGTGGTGTAGCACGTTATACCAAAAGCTAAAGCTTGTTGGTAACGTGGCAGGCGTTCCCCCCTGCACCCCCTCATTTTTTTCTGCCATATCGGCAGAAAAAAATGAGACTGCTACCACCAATGGTAGCAGTCTCGAGAGCAACTGACACATATCAGTTGCTCTCGTCAAGGGCTTTGCCTAGACCCACCCACAAACGATGAGAGAGCAACCTTTCGGAATGCTCTCTCATCTCTCTCCCCTTACCCGCCCAAAATCTCTTTTACCATTTGGTGCATTTTTACTACCGTTCGTATCAAAACTCTTGACAAATTCAATTATCACGCTCATTCCTGTAACAATTCAGCGAAAATCACTGTGTGAACGTACATAAGGCGGTTTTCACTGAATTGTTACAGGAATGAAGAAAAAAATTAGATTTGTTCATTTACATATTCTTTGTTGCTTTAAGTTGCTCGTTCCAATCTTTGTATCGTTTGTCCGGGAAATGTTCTACAATACTCTTCATTTGCGTTTTAAGACCCTTTGTGAATGTTTGTCCTGCAATGTCGTTATCAACGCACATGACACATTCTGCGCCATTTGTGAGCGTATGTAGTGTGTTTTCAAGTGTTTCTTGTTTCAATCCAGCTAAAGACACGAGTAGACACCCTGTGAGTGGTTTGCATCGTAGTCTTTCAATCTCGATGAACGACATCAAATCAACGGCACTCTCGAAAAAAAGAACATATTTGATGTTGCTACCGTCCATCGGTACTGAAAAGCCGTAGCGATGGTTGCTCCCTTTTTTTAATCCCTTAAATTTGACTTGACTTAATGTTCCCTCAACTTCAACGCCGACAACAGAATGGTTTTCGTTATAGACTGCAAACAATGCATTGTGGGTTTTGCTTTCCTGAAAAAGAAATTTGCGTTTGATGAAGTCCATTATAATCGTTGATGATATGCCTCTTGTTTTCTTGAGGTATGCCATTACTCGCCGTTCATCAGTAGAAAGTGATACGTCATTAAAGGAAAATGTGGGAGTAAACTCTTTTGTATTTAATCGTATCCCTCTTTCTATATTTGCAGAAAATTTTGAAAATCCAGTAAGTTCTGATATAGCGCGCTCAAAATCAAAGCCGTATTGTTTCATCAAGAAGTCAACAGCGTTACCGTGTTCGTCTTGACTGTTCCAATAGTAGGCGTTGCCTTTGATAATAAGGCTGTTATGCTGTTTGTGAATGTATCGTTCTCCTTGCTTAACAAGCGGTTCACCCTTATTAAGCAGATACTCGGCAAGGTTCGTTTGTCGAGCTTGTTGTATTAGTTCGGAAGGTATGCTCATTGTTCACCTCTTCATTTGGCAAGGGAAGTGTGAGTTGGTTTTCATCAATGATAGGCTTACGGCTTTTGCGTATAACTTCGCCCATTATTGTTTTGCCCTCAGCATTAAATGTGACATGTAATCGAAGTTCACCTATGTCTTTCCATTCGCCACGTCCAAATAAATGAGGATTGAATTGATATGTGCCTGTTCCCACTCTTATCAATACTTCACCTTTCACGAGGTCAGTAATAACGTTAGAAACGTTTCCTTCTGAACAATTAGCTTGTTCTGCTATTTGTTTTTTCATATATGCTGTTAAGCCAAAACACTGATTTTGATTTGCCCACGGCATTAACTTTAACAGTGCAAACAATACTGGCGAGTGTTTTCTTGGCAAGTCTTTAATATAAAGTATGTTATCAAGATACATCTTGATAAATGGCGGTTCTTGCCCTAAATTGTAGCTTGTGGCATTTGTTTGCTGACGGCATTTGACTTCACCGTCCTCGTTTGTTTGGATGATGTCTGTTGTATGTACTTGATTGATTTTAGCCATGATTCCGTTCTCCTCAACTTACTTTAATTAAAACTGATTAACCATGTTCATTATTATACATGAATAAATTGGAATTGTCAATAGCCTTATATTCATTGCTTTTGATGAACTGTTTTCATGGTAGCCATGAATGAAATTCATGGCTACCATGAATGCCGTTCACCCCTGCCATGAATGGCTCGAAGTCCAATAATTGGCTTTAGAATCAAGGTTTAAGGCGTTTTTTGAGGTCAAAGACTCTTCTTTATTTATATGGGGCTTTTTTTATACAAGTTTCTAGCAGACCTAAAAATAGAGATTTTGGCGGGTAAGGGGAGAGAGATGAGAGAGTATTCCGAAAGGTTGCTCTCTCATCGTTTGTGGGTGGTCTTGAAAAATATTTTTACAAAATTGAAAGAAAAAAATCTATCTTCCGCCCCTCCCACGACCATGATACCCTCCACGCTGTCCGTCATCGTCTTGGCTTTGTTCAGCCCTCTTTATTTCTTCT
>LBCX01000253.1 GCA_001657575.1 Bacteroidales bacterium Barb4 | reverse complement strand
TGCCCTGAAAGGGCAAAGGATTTCAGCCCCACATGCAGCGCAACGGAATGTGGGGTTATGGGGGATGGTAGTGGTAAGAGAGTTCTGAAAGAACGATACAAACAGCAAACGATGGTTTACAATGCAATATATTATTCTGTCATCCTTTCAGGATACCCTGACGGGGTCGTTCTTATAACCCCACATTCCGCTACGCTGCATGTGGGGCTGAAATCTCTTGCCCCTTTGGGGGCATCTGCGTAACATACCCCTAACAGGGTTTCAAACCTTGTTAGGGGTTCTCCTATTTATTCTGCCCTTTGACACGGTATGTGTACTGCCGGCGGTTCGACCTCCGTACCGCCAGAGGTACCCTTGCCGGTATCATATCCATAAACCCCACATTCCGCACTTCCAACTCCCAATTTACAGCTTCCCTCTTCCAGATCTTTTTTATGTTTTAGAGACGAAAGGCTTGGGCTTTTCTCCCAAGCCTCTATAATTAGAGACGAAGTGCTTAGGCTTAGAGACGAATCTCTTGGGAGATAAGCCTAAGCTCTTAGGCTCTTCAGAATGGTCAAAAGGCCCTTCTCCGAAGCCCCTGTCCTTACCTCCAAACACCCCTTTTAAGAGCCTAAACGCTTAGGCTTATCTCCCAAGCGTTTCGTCTCTAATTATAGAGACTTGGGAGAAAAGACTAAGAGCTTAGGAGATAAGCCTAAGAGCTTAGGCTCTTCAGGCGGGCACTTCATACCTGATCCTGATGCCTTCGTAGCAAAGGTTGATGCCTTCGTACCCTTGCCTTACTCCTCCGTCTCTCTTCCTGACGGCAGGATAAAAAAGTACATTGCGAAGGCAGAAAAAACGCGGGATGCGTTTGCCCTGACGGGAAACACGCTGTATATTGAAAAAGTCATACATTTGGCGTCCCTAATCAATGCTTCAAAAAGCGAAGCCCTCCTAACTTCTAACTCCCAACTTCTAAAAAAATGGATATATCAGTAGTTGTCCCCTTGTATAACGAAGCCGGCTCGCTCCCCGAACTCAACGAGTGGATCGGGCGGGTGATGGCAGAAAACGGTTATAAGTATGAAGTCATCTACGTGGACGACGGGAGCACCGACGACTCGTGGACGGTCATCAAGCAGCTGAGCGAAAAGGACACCCGTGTATGCGGCATCAAGTTCCGCCGCAACTACGGCAAATCCCCCGCCCTGCATTGTGGTTTCCAAAAGGCGCAGGGCGATGTGGTCATCACGATGGATGCCGACTTACAGGACAGCCCCGACGAGATACCGGAACTGTACCGCATGATCAGGGAAGACGGTTACGACCTCGTGTCCGGCTGGAAAAAGAAACGCTACGACCCGCTCTCCAAGACCATCCCGACAAAGATATTCAACGCCACGGCACGCAAATTCTCCGGACTGAAACTGCACGATTTCAACTGCGGCTTGAAATCATACAATAAAAAGGTTATCAAAAGCATCGAAATCTATAACGACATGCACCGCTACATTCCCTATCTGGCGCGTATCGCCGGCTTCAACAAGATAGGGGAAAAGGTCGTGCAGCATCAGGCACGCAAATACGGCTCAACCAAGTTCGGGATAAACCGCTTTTTCAACGGCTATCTTGACCTGATAACGCTTTGGTTCACCTCCCGCTTCGGGAAAAAGCCGATGCACTTCTTCGGCGTGCTGGGTTCCCTGATGTTCCTGATAGGCTTTATTGCGCTGGTCATCGTCTTGGCGATGAAGCTCGCATCCATCCTGTCGAGCGGCGAGCTAAAGCCCCTCATCACCAACTCCCCTTATTTCTACATCTCCCTGACAGGCATGATACTGGGGACGCAACTTTTCCTGACCGGCTTCATCGGGGAATTGATTGTCCGCAATTCCTCGCAGAGAAACAGCTATGTGATAGAGGAGGATGTATAAAAGAATAAAAACATAATAAATATGAACACCATAGAGCAACTCTACCAAGAATGGCAATCCTTGCAGCCGTTAAAGCCAGAAGACCAAAGACGGTTGGACAGGAAATTCATGATGGAATTTAACTACAATTCCAATCATTTGGAAGGGAATACACTGACCTACGGACAGACCAAACTGCTGTTTATGTTCGGAGAAACGTCGGGGAGTGCCAGCCTGAAAGACTATGAGGAGATGAAAGCCCACAACGTAGGCTTGGAAATGACAAAAAGTGAGGCATTGGATAAGGAACGCCCTCTTTCGGAGATGTTTATAAGAGAATTAAATAAAACCATATTAGTCCGTAACTTTTGGAAAAACACAAAAAGCCCTTCGGGATTACCCACACAATATGAAATCAAAGTAGGTGTATATAAAACCCGCCCCAATTCAGTAATAACGGCAACAGGAGAACTGTTTGACTACGCATCGCCCGAAGAGACTCCTGCCTTTATGACCGATTTAATCACTTGGTATAATAAAGAAGAAGCGAAAGGCGAATTATCTCCCATCGAATTGGCGGCGTTGTTTCATTACCGCTATATACGGATTCATCCGTTTGAAGACGGCAACGGACGGATTGCCCGCCTGCTTGTCAATTATATTCTGCTGCGGCATAATTATCCGATGATTGTGATACAAAGTTCCGACAAGGAAAACTACCTGCGTATCCTTCACCAATGTGATATAGCCGTCGGGCTTACCCCCTCCGATGGGGCTAACGCTACATTGGAACAAATCCAACCCTTTACGGCATATATGGAAAAACAGGTGGAACAGGCCTTGATTCAAGCCCTTTCGTGATTTGCTCAATGCAGTTCAGTATTTCCTCCCGTCCTTCCCTTTTTTCTGAGGAGGAAGTGAAGATGGGGGGGAGTTCTTCCCACGTTTCCAGCAACTTTTCCCGATAGACGCGCAGGTTTTCCTCCAAGCGTAACTTGCTTATTTTGTCTGTCTTGGTGAAGATGATGGAGAAGGGAATGCCGCTCTCGCCCAGCCATTCCATAAACTCAAGGTCTATCTTCTGCGGTTCGTGCCGACAGTCCAGCAGGACAAAGAGATTGACCATTGCTTCGCGTTCCAGAATGTAATCCTCAATGATGCGGCGCATGTTTTCCCGTCCGTCCTTGCCACGACGGGCGTAGCCGTAGCCGGGGAGGTCAACCAGATACCATTTGTCGTTGATAAGGAAATGATTGATAAGTTGGGTCTTGCCGGGCTTTTGAGAAGTCATGGCAAGACCTTTCCGGTTGGTCAGCATATTGATTAAGGACGATTTGCCCACATTGCTGCGCCCGATAAAAGCATATTCGGGGTTGCCGTCCTGCGGGCACATCCTCACGTCCGTATTGCTTACTAAAAATTCCGCACTCTTTATTTCCACGTTGATAGCGTTTCTTTGATGCGGTTGAAGATGTCGTCAATGCTGTCCATGCCTTGTACGGCGATGTACTTTTTCTCTTGCTTGTAATAGTCAATCAGGGGAGTCGTCTGGGTATGATAGACTTTCAGGCGGGACTGGATGGTTTCGAGGTTGTCGTCCGAGCGTCCGGACAGTTTGCCGCGTCCCAGCAGGCGGGTAATCAGTTCCTGTTCTTCCACTTGCAGGTCGAGCATGACGCTTACGTCCGTGCCGCGTTCATTCAGTATCTTTTTGAGGGCTTCGGCTTGCGGGGTAGTACGCGGGAAACCGTCGAAGATAACGCCTTTGCTCCCCTTCTTTTCGTCCAGCACCTTTGCCAGCATGTCCACAATCAGGCTGTCGGGCACCAGCTGTCCCTTTTCCATATACCCCTTGGCAGTCTTGCCCAACTCGGTTTCGTTCGCCATTTCCTTGCGCAGGACATCCCCCGTGGAGATATGGGCTAATTCAAACTCTTTGGCGATCTTCTCGCTCTGTGTTCCCTTGCCGGAGCCGGGTGCCCCGAAAATTACTACGTTCAGCATCTTATTTCATTTATTTATTACGGTGTCGTTTTTCCAAAAACCGCGCAAAAATAGGGTATTTATTAACCGATGTAGCGTAACATCAGTTATTAAAATAAGCCATACTTTTGCGACTGCTTGAAAAAACAGGCTTTTAAGCATAAAAACACGCATTAACAGGAAAGAAACCATGATATATTGGCAGAAAGAGATTGAGACGATGAGCCGCAAGGGTCTCAACAAGCTGCAAACGGAACGGTTGAGGGCTGTGGTTGCTTCAGCTTCCCATGCGCCGTTTTACCGGCGGTTGTTTGCCGACAGGAACATTACGGCAGACGGTATTTCTTCGCCGGAGGATGTCCGCAAGCTGCCGT
>LBCX01000252.1 GCA_001657575.1 Bacteroidales bacterium Barb4 | reverse complement strand
CCTCCGCTTCCTTTATGTCATCCTCATGCTTTTTACACGGTTTTTCATTAACTGTTTCTTTCAAAGATGCCATTATTTGTGCCCATTCTCTATGCCGTACCTCCGCTTCTTTTATGTCATCCTCATGCTTTTTACATGGCAGGCTATCCATTTTCGCCAGCAATAAATCTTTTGTCATTTCTAATGTAGTGTGGTACTTGGTGATTTTCCATGTAGTTATGGCTACAATAATAAAGGTAGCTGCCCACGATGCTTGGTTTAACAGATAAGTCAAAACGGGATTCATAGTTTTTAATGTTTGAGCTGTTAGTTATGTTATTGGTAATCATATCATGCTTTCAAAGCGGCAAATGTATATCCTTTTCCTCAAATTCAAAAATGTCGGAGGGAGTGCTGCGTTTCAAGGCAGTCAGTGCAACGTCTTTCCCTACGCGGATGCCTTCTTGGAAGAGGCGGATGTCAACAGTCTTGCAGGCAAGTTCAGGATGGTTGTTGTCCTTGCTGAGATGGCAAAGCCAAATGTTTTTGATGCCGGGGTGATAGTGAGTGGCGAGGAATTCGGCAGCTTCACGGTTGCTGAGATGCCCGGTGGAACCTGATATGCGTTCCTTGAGAAAGTCGGGGTAATTGCCGGACAAGAGCATCTCCTCGTCATAGTTGGCTTCAATGACTATATGATTAGCCATGCAAAGATAGCGGCTTACCGTTTCGGTAATGTGCCCTACGTCGGTGGCGATGGTGAAGCGGTGATGAAGGTATTCAATATGATAGCCGACATTGTCTTTGCTGTCGTGCGGCACTTCAAAGGCGGTTATCGTAAAGTCGCGCATCGTAAAGGGTATCTCCTTTTCTATCACCCTGCGTGAGTTGCGTAGAGATTCCTCCACGTAGCGGCTGCTGTCGATACCGTCATGGACATCCTGCGTGGCATATACGGGAATATGATACTTTTCACCCAGACAGCCGATGGTTTTAATATGGTCGGTATGTTCGTGCGTGACTAACACGGCAAGGATGTGAGAGAGGTCAATACGGTTGTCTTTCAATATTCTTCGGATGGTGCGGATACCGATACCCGCATCAATAAGGATGCCGTATTCGGGTGTTCCCAGATAGTAGCAGTTTCCGCTGCTCCCGCTTGCCAAACTGATAAACCTTAGTTTCATTATGTTGTTTTCTTTTTTCCATATAGTGTTTGTTTCGCGCCCGAAGCACTCAAACGGCGCAAAGTTAATGAATAACCGATGTCACACAAGCAAAATAAAAAAGCCCCCTATTGCAGTAACAGGAGGCTTTTATGCAGGAAATCCGTCAGGCGGACTTTACAATTTGATACTCATCCCAAGATACAAATTGGAACCGCCGACATTAACGGGAATGAACTGCGGCGTAACCTTTGAAATCATATAATCGCTACCCAAAAAGAAGTTGAACCCTTTCGGCGAGAAGTTAAGCGCAATACCGTATGTTTTGAAATGGCTGTGTATGGCGGAATAGCTGAGTGTAGCCGCAAACCAGTCAACCGGACGGAAGTTGGCGGAAGCCGTCAGTTCGGTATATACATTGAAAGGATTAAAGCTGGTAGAGGAAAGCAGACCCAATCCGATCATGTTGTCAAGCAAGCTGTATTCCGCACCGGCAAGAACAGAGGCGGAGAGGAGAGAGGTATAACTTCTGTCTGTTTTATTCTGTTTGAATTGGATAAGTTGTTCTGCATCCTCTTTCAACTGATCCAACTGATCTTCCATATCGCTCTCCTTATCGCCTATGGGAAGCTCGAAGCCGTTAAATGTAAAAGTTTTATTCTTCGTTTCGGCATAATTCCCTTTTGACCAAGAGATAAAGCCCAAATCAAGCACGGAACCTGAAAGCGTTAAATTGTCAAGCAGTTTGTAAGATGCACCGAAATCAACGGCAGCTCCAAATCCGGCAAGACCGGGAGTGTTAAACTCCATATCGCTGATATGATCCTCTTCACTTATGAGTTCCAACCCCGCTACGGAAGCGTTTAATTTCCCGTGCGTGGTAATTTTCCAATTGTCCTGTCCCATTTCAGCGGTGAACTTGTCAAAGTCCGCTCTCAAGCCCCCCAATGCGGGAAGAAGTTTTAATTTCCCTCCGACCGTCAGACGTTCGTCTATCTTTTTTGAATATCCGGCGGACAGTTCCAGATAGGAACGCACATCGGCTTTCAAACCGGAAAAGTCATAAACAGACTTGTCGTTTGTCATTCCGGCTTTGGCAAATTCAAGCAGCGACCCCGGTATATTCAAATATCCCTCTGCTCTGATTCCTACCCCGATCGTCCAGAACACATCGGGCGAATGCCGCCAGCCCATGGTAAATATATCTGTCCGGACACCCATATCCAGCCCGTTGTTCTTCTTCACACTCCCCAGAAAGTCTTTTGTATTAACGCGGGGGTCTAAAAAGGTGTACGGAATACCGCCTTTACTCCTGTCCGGATAAATGATGTCGCTCAACACCAGCCCGTTTGACATGCCCGAAAATCCCAGCGACCCGATAACCGGTATGGAAGAATAGCTTCCTTCAGCCTGAAAGGCAGGGTTAAGATTCGACCTCACAATGGATTTGTCCATGAAATAAGCCGTGCGAAGCAATTGCGCCGGAAGCGGCTGAACTGTCCCGGCTAACACGGCGCAGGCGAGGAGACAGCGGTATATCTTGTTCTTCATATTTGTTGCAGATAAATAATTTGTTCTTACTTAAAGTGTGTCAATTTTGATGCCGCCCGTCTTTTTGAAGAAGTTAAGGACGAGTTCTACTTTTTGATCGGGACGGATACAGCGTCCTTCAGCCTTTTCGCTGCCTGTTGCTTCAAATTCGAGGATAATACCTTTCGCTTCAGCCATCTTCTTCCTTATATCATTTTCCGTAATAGTGAAGGATACGGGAGCTTTCGATGCAAAACTCTCTATGTCTCGTTTCCCGAAATCAATACCGACCGGTTTCCCTTTTTCATCGGTAATTATCAGATTCAGCGAAAGGTCAAGAGGCATTCCGTTGCTGACAGTTCCCAACAATTCGACTTCTCCGCTTGCAAACAAAAGGTCTATCAAATCTTCTGAAAAGACATCTTCCATAGTCTCTGATATTTTTGCCTTGAACAAAGGAGAAGGAGAAGGAGCAAGCGGGACTTCAACTTCATAGATAATTTGCGTATATGCACCTTTGGAAGTGGGTGTTACGTCTGTTGTAATACTTCCGCTTAAGTTTATGAGGGAAGGTGTGATGTTCAATAAATCATTCAACTTATAGTTCGGTGTGTGTTTATAGCCCCGTTCCATAGTCAATAAATCTGCACCTATCCATATTTTACTTGTATCTATCTTTGGAAAAGGACTCGCCGGATCATTGAGACGGAAATTTACATTAGTTTCCGCTTTCTTGCCGTTACTTTCGTTTACACTTTCAAAGGTCAAATTGACATTCAACGGAGTGCCTGCCTTGGAGTACGCTGTGAGTTTGACGCGCGGGTCAACAAAACTGAGCACATTGCTATCTCCTTGAAAGAGTTCGTCAAGCCCTTTCAGCTTGACAGACTGCTTGACTATCGGAAATGTCCTGCCCAAGTCACCGGTTGCACCCGCAGGCACATCGTAATCCAAAGACACCTTGACAGAGTCTTTATAAGAGATAACATAGTTGCCGTCTTTTACCGTAAGCCCGTCAATCTTGTCAGCATTCAGAAATTTCTCCGCCGAGATAGAACCGTGTCCCAATCCTCCCGACAGAACCTCGCCAATCACCATCCCGTCCTTAGTCACATCATTCAGATCATAATCACTGTCTGTGCAGGATGACAGAAACATCCAGCTGCATAACGACAGCAACATCCATTTACATACTGATTTTTGCATTGTTTTTATGTTTTATAATAGAAACTGTTTAATTTTCAAATGAGACCTGACCTTTTCCAAAGGCGCAAAAGTCCGTATAAAAAAGGCACAAAACAAAAAAAAGGATATTTTTCTTTGTGTTTCCTGAATGCACCCCTAACAGGGTTTCAAACCCTGTTAGGAGTCTTTTACTGTCAGGAAGAAACACGGGAGGTTGAGGCGAAACGACAGCACTACCGCCTTCGCCGACTTGGTATCGAGTTTCGCAGACGAAGACATCCGTCTTAGTGACGAAGGGCTTGTCTGAAGAGAAGTAACGCTTAGTCTTTAAGGAATAACGCTTCGTCGATAAGGAATAAGTCTTAGTCTTTAAGGAATAACGCTTGTTGTATAAGGAATAAGTCCACTACATGTTAAAAGTGCGTTATTCAGG
>LBCX01000251.1 GCA_001657575.1 Bacteroidales bacterium Barb4 | reverse complement strand
GGCTGAAATCGGGCGTCCTTGCAGGACTTTCCTGCCGATACTTCATCTCTCATCCGGACAGCCAAATAAAAAAAACACATCATGCAGGCAGGGAGAACACGGCGTATATTGAAAAAGTCGTACTTTTGGCGGCTCAATAATAATCTAATCATAAACAGGATGAAAACGAAAGAAGAAAACAGCAAAGCCGTACAGGCAGCAGAAGGAGACAAAGAGCAGGAAGCAAACGCCGCCCAGCCGAAGAGGTACAATAAAGCGGGGGAATGGTATTACAGCCCTGACAGAGAACCGCTGATTACTAAGATTGTCGATATGAAAGCCGTATTGAGATGAGGTATTATTTGGATACGAACATGCTGGTTTTTATATTGTTAAATCCTAAGAGTGACGATATAAGCCGCGAAGCGGCAGATATAATATTTGATTATTCCAATATCCTTTATGCAAGTTCTGTGGCAGTTAATGAACTGATATTGCTGTATAAAACAGGCAAGGTGACATTGTCGGATTGCAAGTCGGCGGAAGATATTATTTCCGGAATGAAACGATACGGTATTGAAATCGTATATTACAATCAGTATCATTTGGAAAAATACATTGCGTTGGATTTAATAGACGGTCACAAGGACATGAACGACCATGCGATTATTGCACAAGCCATAGCCGACAAGATACCGCTGGTTTCTTCCGACACAAAGTTTCACTGTTACACCGGGCAGGGATTGGATTTTGTATTTAACAGAAGATAGGAGTTTATTGCCTGTTTATTTGCAGCATTGGATTTTGTCTGTATATTTGCAGCCGATTTTTTGCTTTTTTTGAACCATAAAACTCAATCAGACCCTTATTCGTGAAGATTCTTTTCATTTTGTTAAGAAGGAACGCCCCGCCTGTGAAGGTAGGGCGTTTTTGCTTTGTGAATAATAAATTTTCTATCTTTCTTTTGTTGCGCAGCCGTCCCGAAGGGACAGGAGATTTCAGCTATAGCGTAATTTCCACCCCGAATGAAAAGCTCTTGGAAGAAGGATATGCCCCGTAATCAACGCCCTGAAAGAGGCTGCTCTGTTCAGACCCTCCGTTTCGTGATGATTCGGGGTCATAGCCGGAATAGTTGGTCAGCGTGAGCAGGTTCTGTGCGGAGAAGTACAGGCGCAACTTGGAACCGCTGTTTGTTTTAAGTCGCAGAGGGAAGGAATAGCCAACCGTGACGTTCTTTAATTTAAGATAGGAAGCATCCTCTATGTAGCGGCTGTCCATATAAAAGTTGCTAGCGTTGAAGGCGCGCGGCACTTCATTGGAGGGATTGGAAGGAGTCCAGCGATCGGCAACGACTGCCAGGGTGTTGTAGGTAACCGTAGTCAGTTCCGATTTGTTTCTAAAGGCATTGTACAGCTCGTTGCCGTAGCTTCCCTGCAGGAAGAAGGAGAGATCTGCCCCCTTGTAGGAAAGCGAGTTGTTGAAGCCGTAGGTGAAATCGGGCTGTGTGCTGCCGAGTATGGCTTTGTCGCCGGTGGTTGTGATGTAGCCGTCGCCGTCAAAATCCACGTACTTGGCATCGCCCGGACGTACCGTCCCGCCGGTTACCCAGCTTGGGGTGGGCACTTTGGACTCCTCGCCCGTCTGTACGATGCCGTCGAACACGTAGCCGTAGAATGTGCCCAAAGGCTCACCCTCTTTGACAATCAACGGGTAAACGGTGGACAGGGCACCTGCCCCGGGCAGGGTGGGAAGGAAGGACGACAGGGTGCCGCCCAAATCGGTTATCTTGTTTACGTTCTTCGACCAGTTGAGAGAGCTTGTCCAGTTCAAATGCTTGGTCTGTACAATCTTTGCACTGAGTCCTATTTCAATCCCCTTGTTGGATACGCTCCCGATGTTCTTCAACACGGAGGTGTAGCCGGTGGTGGACTGGACGGGAATGTTCAGCAGGAGGTCGGAAGTGTTCTTGTAGTAGCCGTCAAGGGTTACGCTCAACCGGTCTTTCCAGAAGCCCGCATCCACACCGACATTGTACTGTGTCGTCTTTTCCCATTTCAGGTTTTCGTTGCTTCGGTTCTCGGCGTAGTAGCCCGTTACGATCGTTCCGTTGAAGGAATAGTTTTCCGGCACGATGCGGCTTTCATACTGGTAGTCGCCTATTTCCTGATTGCCGACCGTGCCGACACTTGCCCGCAGTTTCAATCCGCTCAGGTTCCTGTATTCTTTCAGAAAATCCTCTTCATTTGCGTTCCACGAGAAGCCGATGGACGGGAAGTATCCCCATTTATGGCTTGAGGCAAAGCGCGAAGAGCCGTCGGCGCGGAAAGTGGCGGTTGCGTTGTAGCGGTTCAGGTAGGAATAGCTTACCCTCCCGATGTAGGATGCCAGCGCGCTCGTGTTTGAGCCGGAATAGGGAATGGCGGACGTGGAGGCACTTTGCAGGCTGTGGAACGCCGTCTTGTCGTTCGCGAAGTTGGAGGCAATGGCTACTGCCATCTCTTCCGATGTCTTTTGCGCGGTGTATCCTGCCAGCGCACTCAACTGATGGAGGTTGTTCCACCTCTTCTCGTAGTTCAGTGTAAACTCGGCTTGCCATGAGTTCACCACCTTGCTCCCTACCGAACCGTAACCGTTGGTTTTAAGACCGGCAGAGGTGTTTGAAGGGGCGAAGTAGTTCTGCTTGGTGTTGATCAAGTCGGCACCGGCGTTCAGCTTGGCTTTGAGTTGCGGCAGGATTTCATATTCGGCAAAGAAGTTTCCCAACACGCGGTTCACATTTGAACGGCTGATGCTGTTTACCAAATCGGCTACAGGGTTTGGACTGACGCCGCCCACTTCCTCGGCATTGTTATAGGGGTCGATATGATTGTATCCGCCGTCGGCTGCATGGATGGGGACAACGGGGGGCATACGCAGAATGGATACCCATGTGTTTACACGGTTGTCGTCGCTGTTCAGCGAGGTAATGCCGTCCTGTTCGGAATGGCTGCCGATGGCGTTGAGTCCGACTTTAAGGTGCTTGAATACATCGCGGTCGAAGTTGAACCGGAAGGTATAGCGGTCGAAACCCGTATTCAGCAGGATACCGTCTTGCGAAAGGTAGTTGCCCGAAATGGCGTAGCGGGTCTTTTCATCGCCGCCGGACACTGAAAGCTGGTGGTTCTGAACGGCAGCTGTCCGCAGAGCGGCAGACTGCCAGTCGGAGCCTTTGCCGAACTGCTGTATCTGGCTGTCCGAGAAATTCGGTGCCTTTCCCTCACTTGCAAAGATGTCGTTGTAGAGCGATGCCCATTCGCTTCCCGTAAGCAGGTCTATCTTCTTGTTGATCTGCTGCCAGCCGAAGGAGGATTGATAATGCACCTTGCCCGTGCCTTTCGTGCCCTTTTTGGTGGTGATGATGATAACGCCGTTGGCTCCCCGCGTACCGTAGATGGCTGTGGCGGAAGCATCTTTCAGCACCTCGATGGATTCTATATCCGCCGGATTGATGGTGGACAGCAGGTTCAGCCCGGCATCTACTGTGGGAATAGACAAACCCGCTTTTGACGTGCGGGAGGAATTGTTGTCGTTGTAGGAAATGAAACCGTCTATCACATACAGCGGCTCGTTGCCACCCGTTATGGAGTTACCGCCGCGTATGCGGATGGTAGAGGTCGCTCCCGGCTGCCCCGAACTTTGGGTGACATTCACGCCCGGTATGGCTCCCCCCAAAGCATTGTCGAAGGAGGAGGTCGCCTGTGACAGGATAGACGCGGGCACGGAGGCAATGGCACCCGTCAGCTCCTTTCGCTTCTGCGTACCGTAGCCGATAACGACCACTTCGTTCAGCAGACTCACGTCTTCACGGATATAAACACTGACCGGCTCGGTGTATTCGTAAATCACCAGCTCCAGCGTCTTATACCCCAGATAGCTGAAAGAAAGGGTTGCCGGAAAGGACTGTGTGTAAACGGTAAAACGCCCGTCCGCATCGGAGATTCCCCCCGTCTTTTCATTCGTGAGAAACACGTTCACTCCCCCAAGAGGTTCGTAACTGCTCTCATCCAACACACGTCCTTCCACTGCAATACCGCCTTTACTCTGGGCAAAGCCGGTAAAGGAAGAAAGGAATACGAACAGCCATACATACATTCCCTGACGGGAAAACGTTTGCTTGCAAACAAGTTGTAATAATTTTGCCACGACTCTATTTGTTTATTGTGAAATGTCCCCGCATCCGGTTGCCGCCGGTTGTATGGGGCATTTCTGTTAATAAAAGCATTTTATGCGAAAGTCCCCGTTGGACTTATTTTACCGGATGCCCTGAAAGGGCAAGAGATTTCAGCC
>LBCX01000250.1 GCA_001657575.1 Bacteroidales bacterium Barb4 | reverse complement strand
CATGTTGCGGGTGTATTCGATATGCCCCGGCGTGTCGGAAATGATAAACTTCCGCTTCGGCGTGGCAAAATAGCGATAGGCAACGTCAATCGTGATACCCTGTTCCCGCTCGGCACGCAGTCCGTCGGTAAGCAGGGCGAGGTTCACCTCCTCGTTGCCCATGCGTTCGCTGGCGGACTTGACAGCCTCCATCTGATCCTCAAAGATTGATTTGCTGTCGTAAAGCAAGCGACCTATCAGGGTACTCTTGCCGTCATCAACACTTCCTGCTGTTGTGAAGCGCAGTAGCTCCATATCTAAATATGCACTCATAGTATAAAGATGAATTTCCATGTTTTGCCGGAGGATGTCCGCGCGATGTAAATGCCGTTGTTCAGATTGGCGGGATAATTGAAATCGTTTGAGTCGGCTTTGAATTGGAGAGCCTGTTTGCCGTTTACGGACAGGATGGTGATAAGCCTGTCCTGCAAGCCCGTTATGTGCAGCACGTTGCCGGAACAGGAGATGCCGGACGCTGCCGTTTCAATGCTTTCGTTTGCATCATATCCAAAGCCCTCTTCAAACACGGCCGTGTAGGCAGGGTCATATTCACCCGCTGTGAAGGTGAAACGCGCGTTCCTTGAAACGATTGACCGGTCGTCGTCATCGGCGCCTTGCTCCCAGGCGACAAAGTGCCAGCCGTCGTAAGGAACTGCCGTGAATGTGACGGAAGAGTCAACGGTGTAATACTGGGCAGGCTCTTTTACATAACCGCCTCCTCTGACGGAGGTTTGGAAAAAGACTTTTGATTTGGCAAATCTGGCATGAAGCGATGTATTCCCGCGAACGGTAAACGTGAAGGGGTTTTCGGTAGAAACAACAGTGCCGTCCGGTGCAATCCATCCGACAAACGAATAGTCTTTTTCATTCTTCGGGACGGCATCTATGGTGAGCCTTGTGTCAAACGGGTAGTTTGACGAACCTGCCATCGGCAGGATGTAGCCCGTTTCGTCCGCCGAGAATGTCACCGAGTACATGTTCGGTATGAAATTGGCTGTCAGGTGAACCGGCTCCGTGACGGCGATTTTGTAGGGATTATCGGTTGAGAGGACAGCCCCCCGCGTATCCGCCCAATGAAGGAAACGGTATCCTTCGGCAGGCTCCGCCGTAAGCGACACTGTTTGAACGCCATCAGTATGTTCCTTCACCGTTCCGTCTCCCTTTACGGAAAAGGTCAGCAGACCGTTGTATTCCTCGAAAAGCGGTACTATTTCCATATCGGCGAAAACTTCTACCATGAAAGAATTTCTTTCCGAAAGCCTTTCGCCGGTTTTTTTCTCCTCCCAGCCTGCGAAACGATAGCCGGGGTCAGGCACGGCGGTGAGTTCTGCGCGTTCCCCTTTTTCATAGCTTGCCTTATCCGCCCTGGCTGTTCCGCCCTTGACATCCGCGAGAGTGATGCGAAAGACTTCGTATTCGAATATTGCCGTGACAAAGGTGTTCTTTTCGACAGAAAACGTATAGGGATTGCTTGTTGAAAGTTCCATGCCATTCTCGTCCGCCCATTTTACGAATTTATAGAGCCGGTCGGGAACCACTTTGGCTTCCACCGTTGTTTTGTACGGGCATGACTTTGGGAATGGAGCGACTGAACCGTTTTCCGCATGAATAAAGACAGCGAAAAACTCCGGTTCAAAGACGGACTTGACTGTCATGTCGGCTGTAACTTCAAAGATGAAGGGATTATTTTTTGAAAGGAGTCTGCCTTCTCCGTCTTCCCAGCGTGCAAAACGATTGAGGGAGTCACTGAAAGCCTCTACTGTCGCCGTGGAATGAACCTTGTCGAAAACAGTCCGGTCGGACACGGCATGTCCGTATCCTTGCGTGAGAACCGTCAGCGTGTATTCCGGCTTGAAGAATTTGGCAACGAGTCTTACGGGTTCCCTTACTGCAAATTTATACGGGTTGTCGGTAGAAACGATGGTGCCGTCAGTGCCTTCCCAGCCTGTAAATGTGTATCCGTCATCCGGTTTGGCCATAATTCCCACGATAGACAGATACGGGTAAAAAGCCGGTATAAAGTCTGTTGTACCGTGCGCTCCGGCTGTGATGTTGATAAAGGGGTCTGTAAAACGGGCAGTGAAGGAGTTGTCGGATGTAACAACGTAAGAATACGGGTTGTCGGTCGAAACAACATTACCGGCTGTATCTGTCCAATGGCTGAAATAGACCCCGTTCTCCTGTCTCGGGGTTGCTTTCACTGTTAGGAGCGTGCCGTACAGGGCAGAGTCCGCCCTGTAGTCCAAATCTCCCGCATCCCGGGGTACGGCTCTTAGAATGGCTGCGTATGTGTTCGGTTTTACTGCCCCGCCCTGCCAGGTGAAAACGCCCGAAAAACCGTCGGAACCTACCGTCCAGCCATAGTTTGGCTCGGACATTCGCGGGATGGTGAGTTGGAAAGTGGGATGAGTTCCGGCAAACACGTCTCCGCCGAAAGAACAGACCACCGGGTCAAAGAAAGGCAGGTTGATTTTCTTCAGGTAAGAACACCCCCGAAAAGCGGAACGACCGATACTTGCAAGTGAGCCTGGAATATTTATGTCGGTCAGGCTCGGACAATCGGCAAAGGCTTCATCGCCGATGCTCAGCGGATTCCCCGGTTTAAGTTCGACATGAGCCAGTCTTACACAATCCGCGAATGCATAATGCCCTATACTTTCCAGCGCGCGCGGAAAAATCAATGCTGAAATAGAACTGCAACCGGCGAATGCGCTGTCTCCCATTGATGAAAGATCCCCAAAAATCGGATCCTCAAGAGTGAGACAATCGACAAAAGCTCTGTCTCCTATTGTTCGCAGAGTAAGGTTAGAAATTGACTGCAAACTCAGGCAATCGCGAAAGGCTTCGACTTCTATTGTCAGCAGAGAGTCGGAGAGCGTGACCTGCTGCAAGTTCCGGCAACCGCTAAATGTTTCGGTTTCTATTGTTTGCAGACGCGGGATAGAGACCTGTTCCAAGCTTCTGCAATCCTTAAATGCCCCGCTTCCTATTGTGTGCGCATAAGTATCAAGCCACCCCCGCATATAAGAGCAGCCTCTAAATGCGTCTTTTTCTATTATTTGCACCCCGTCACCAAGATTAGCTGTCGTTATAGGGCAGCCTGCAAATGCTTCTTCGCTTATTATTGGCAGAGAAAGATAATCAATGCGCGATAGCTTGCTGTTCTTAAATGCTCTGGCTCCTATTGTTTTCGTATTCCGGAAAGAAAATGTCGTTATACCGATGCCTTCAAATGCTTCGGTTCCTATTGTATCCGCAGAAAATAACAGGGGTTCAGCCCACCACCATGGTGGGTCCAAGTTTGGGTTCAACTTTTCTGTATTTTTTTCTAATTCTTCCGCAGACTCGGCGCCATTGATTGCCTTCAGTTTCGAATGGAGAAATGCTCTGTCTCCTATTGACCTTAATCCACCGATCGGTACAAATGCTACGATTTCCATATTGGAAGAAGCAAAAGCATCGTGGCCGATTCCCTTTATCGTAGGTGGGAGTTCGATTTGCCGAAGAGTTTGATTTCCTGCAAAAGCCGATGCCCCTATGTATCTGACTTCATATGTACGATCGAATGAGTCTTTGACAGCTGCAGGGATTTTCAACAATGATGGCTTATCCCCACTAGTAGGCGGATGATAAGACTCTACTACTAATACTGGATCCTTATCCGACGGATGAAGACCATACCTAACGCCATTAACGAAGGCAATCGCATCCTCTCTGGCATCGGCAGGAATGAACAGGGTCAAAAGGGTCAGAAACAGCAATTTCTTCATACCGGTATCTTTATAAAATGAGACGGACAAAAGGATACAGCCCAATGCGCCCCATGCAGGGCTGAAATCCGCCAAAAGTATAACTTTTTCAATATATGCCGTGTTTTTCCTGCCTGCAGGATGTGCTTTTTTTATCCTGCCGTCAGGAGGAGAGACGGGAAAGCAAGGAGAAGAGGCGGGAAAGCAAGGAGAAGAGACGAGGGAGCAAGGAGAAGAGGCGAAGCCATCAGGAAGAGCTACGAAGTGCCCGTCTTAATCTCCCAAGCTCTTAGGAGAATCTCCTAAACGCTTAGGAGAATCTCCCAAGCACCCAGGAGAATCTCCTAAGCTCTTAGGAGATTCTCCTAAGCGTTTAGGAGATTAAAAAGGGTGTTTGGAGGTAAGGACAGGGGGGTCGGAGAGGTGCCTTTTGACCGTTCTTAATCTCCTAAGGGCTTAGGAGATTCTCCTAAGAGCTTAGGAGATTCTCCTAAACGTTTAGGAGATTCTCCTGGAGGCTT
>LBCX01000249.1 GCA_001657575.1 Bacteroidales bacterium Barb4 | reverse complement strand
CTCAAAACGGCACTAAACAGCGAAAATACAGCCGAAAAAGCGGTAAGGGAGGAAAAGGCAGAGGTCGTCGAAGAAGAAATCCAGAACAACGGCATAGTGACAACAGAGGAGGAGTTGGAGGGGTACTATATCGTGAAGTCAATCCTTAGACCGCACATAGACCCAAAGCGGATTACATACAGGGATGCCGTGTCCTATTTTACCATTTTAGTGGACGACAACAACAGGAAACTTGTCTGCCGATTGTATTTCAATACTCCAAGCAAGAAAATATCCTTTTTTGACAGTGACAAGAAAGAGACCAAATGCAAGCTAAACCATTTGGATGACATATACAGCTATACACAGGAATTGATAGGCGGGATTTCAAAGTATGCGGAGAGCAACAACCAATAATCCGACCCACCCGAAAAAAGCCGGCTGCTCATTGCAGGAAAGCGGCTTTTCATTCTTTCGTATAATATTCGCACACAATACCACAACGCATTAAAATATAGCATGTTAGCAATTCCAAGTTACCGTTAGTATCGATGCGGTCAATGGTGAGGTTGTCGGCATAGCCATTCTCCACTGCCCACGCATGAAAAGCCTTGTAGTCTTCTTTCCACTCGTCGCACATCGTTATGCCTCGTGCGCCGTAATAATGAAAGCGGGTGAAGTTCCTGTTCATACATCTTGACTTGATATTGTGCCAGATGCCGTATAGCCTTTGGTTTGTTTCCATGAATAATTTTTGCTTAATACGCACAAATATAATCATTTACATTAAATATCGCAACTGATTGTTTAACTATTTTCTGTTTTTTTGCTACGTTGCTACAAAACAGGATATGCGCATTTTCATCTTCTTTCAATCGGTTTTATAATATATTTACTTGAGATTTTACACAAACTGCATACCTTTGCCCCGACAAACAAAAGATAAGGAGAAAGTGATATGAGCGGATTAAAAGAAATATGGACGTTCTTAAAAAACGGTTCTTCTGCATTTTGCAGTGCCTCACGAGGAAAATACAGCGGCAGCTCCAAAGCCGTTCGGGAAATCCGTAATGAAATCATGCAGACAGAAAGGAGTTCTGCGGATGACAAGAAAAATCTAAGGCAGGACAGGATGAATATCGAAAGAGACACGCGCAAGTCCTTTAATAAAATTGCCTTGAACAATGGGTAAACAAAACTTTGAACAACGTGAAATTCAAGTTGCAGCGCCGGGGGTAGTTGGAACGCGGGTGGAACAAACCTATACGGTTGATGACAATTGTCTCCCGTCTCCCCAAGAATTAGCTTCCTACCAATCCATAGACCCGCAAATTGTAAATCATTTGATTGAATCTTCCAAGCGGGAACAAATCCATCGGCATAACATGGATAACGAAAAGGTCGGTCTGATAAGAAAGGCAGACAAAAGGGACGGTCGCATGAATTGGTGGGGAATGTTTTTTGCATTTCTTTCTATTGTTGCTTTATGTGCTCTTTCGGCTTTTGCGCTTTATCTGGATAAACCATGGTTTGCCGGTATTGTTGGATTGGGGACGCTTGCCTCGGTTGCTTCGGTTTTTGTCAGGGGTAACGATTCAAAAAGCAATAAAAAATAGTTGTTTGAAAGGCGGTATAACAACCGCCTTTTTCTTTCTATTTCGTCCTTCTCCAAATGTAGGTAGTCACATACGGCTGTAAAGTCTTTTCGCGTGCCGTAGAACCATTTGCTACGGACTTGTATTGAGTTTTTACGCCTTTTGTCGCGCTCATATCCCTAACTCCGAGATTTGAGCCGTACTGTTGGTCTACAAACCCGCTATATTCTACATACCCGTCACCGTCCGTAGTCCCAATGCCAATCCCTGTATCTGTCGGCTGTTCGCTTACCAGAGATGGAATGCTATAATTTTGCGGAAACACCATGCTTACGCCGTGAATGTGGTACTTTTCCCCGCCCGTTTTCTTTGGTGTCTTAAAGTCATCGTCTGCGGCATCCACGCCGACGATTGTTTTCCCTCTCACCTGTTCCCATGCGGTGTTTGCAATCCCCAAGTCTGCAAACTTTGCGACCATTTTGTCGCTTGTGTCATCCCCGTCGCTCATGTAGTAGCTCCCGACGGGGTAGAGGGCGTTTAGCAATGTGGTTACGGCTGTGTTTACGGTTGCTTTTGTGGCTGCATTTATGGTTGTATTTATGGCTGTGTCTATGGCTGTGTCTATGGCTGTTTTTACGTTTGTATTTTGCGTGAGCCAAGCGGAACACCCCGTTTCGGCAGGAATGTTTTCTATTGCATTAACATAATTGACGGTAGGGTTGAGGTTGTTGCCCGTTATCGCAAGGATATTTGAAACAGACCAAAATATCGGATAATCCGAATTGATATAATTGTTTATTATGTAGAACCTGTAAGTTTGCGCATTTGCGCCCGTCCTGCTTACGATGCACTTCAATCCAAGCCCGGAAGTTACGTTGGAAAAGACGGTTGGGGCGGTAAAGGTCAGTGTATTGTTTGTTATGGCTGTTCCTATCCGGCAGTCAAGCTCTGCCCTTCCTTTAACACCGACCAGCGGATTAACAGCAAAGTCTGAAAGTATGGAGAAAGCCTCCATGTCAAACCCCATGCAATCCCTTATGCCGGTTTCATTCGCATTGCTATTGACAATATCAAACAAATGATAGGCTTTGCCTTTCGCGAGAGCGTCTATTTTACCGATAAACCTGTCTGCCGCTTCATTCTGGTATATCAAAGCCGCCTTGTTCGCTCCGCTCGGTGAATTATACTCACGATAACTTGACGGCAGACTGTCCTTTGTAAGTCTGCCCGACCAATCCTGCATGGCTATTGAGCAGTCACCAAAGAAATCGGCATTAACATTCCCCGCGCCATTCGTTTTTATGTGAAGATAGACATTCCCCAACGAGTCAGCACCCCAACAGACGTAGTTGTTGTCGTTCTGCTGTGAGGAAGCCCGTGCCGCGCGTACAGAGGAAAACGAGGCATACGGACTTGTAACAGAGCCAAAGCCTGAAAGCCTGAAACTTGCACCCTGACCGGCATTGCTGCTTATCCTGTACAAGTCCATTCTGCCGTTCATGTAGAACGGCGTATTGATATTTGAGTTTGCCCTGAAATAGACATCCACGTTATTGCCCGCACCGCTCAAAAATCGCAGCCTGTCATCGTCATCCGCAGTAGTTATCTTAACGGATGACGGAACTGTATCGGTAGAAAGCGCAACTTCAACCAAAGGATTGACGTTGTTGTACATGGAAGCCTGAATGTTGGAGACGTTCAGTGTATATCCGATAACGCCGTTGTTTTCATTCTCAAGGTAAATCCAATACTTTTGAGCATAATTATTTCTTGGTCGTGTAGTGCAGACCCTCAACTTAATTGCTTCGTTTAGCAGTTTGGGAACTGTAAACTCCAAAAGGTTGGCAGACTCTCCCGAAGCTATTCTGTCGGTTATTATGGCTTTTCCGGCAGCGACTGCACTACCGTTTTTCGCATTAAAAACATAATCAAACGTTATCGCATCCGTGTAGCCGTCCGAACTCGATGCAGTATTTGTTACAGTAAACAACAGCTTTTTTGAAAGAGCAGGAAGTGACTGTTGTTGCAGACTTACAAAAGGTACGCTAAGCGAAGCCCTGTCTATTATAGGTACTATTACCGCATTTGCAGGTGGAGCATTTACGTAATCCATTGTCAGTGGAGGGTTGCCGTTCGTAGAACTCAATACAGTACACGTGACGTTCTCTATGTAGTTTGTCTGCCCGCCCAAATAAACGTTTATGTTTGAACTGTCCGCACTCAAATAGTAATAAGCCGTCAAGTTGGCAGGCATAATGCCGTTTGTAAACTCAACGCGAACAGGAGAAGGGTCTCTCGTATTCACGAGCACCCGTAACGAGATAGGTTTTAACGCAATAAATGAAAGTCCATTAACATCTACAACTTCGGAATATTTACCACCACTACTTGTATCATACTTGACGGTTGCCACCCTGAAATATCGTTTTACATTTGCTGACCCGTCGAACCGCGTCTGTGAGGCTTTCGCATTCAACGCCGCCTGCACAGCCTTGCTTATGGGCTTAACGGAGTCCGCCGTATTGTCCACATTCTTCAATCCTACGCTGCTTGCGTCGAGGGTAACATTCCCCGACAATCGCTTTCCCGCTACCATAATAGCCGTATCTACTTTGGCATTCAGTCTGTCGGGCAACCCCTTTATCGTAAACGTGCCGTCCGTATTTATAACCCCGTGAAGCGGCGACTCCGAACCCCTGACCAAGCCTGCGGCTGTATCGTTTGCCAAGCCTATGGCTTTGGGATTGATAGAAAACCA
>LBCX01000248.1 GCA_001657575.1 Bacteroidales bacterium Barb4 | reverse complement strand
GAATAGTATATATTGCATTGTAAACCATCGTTTGTATTTGCATCGTTCTTTCAGCACTCCCTTACGCTACCATCCCCATAACCCCACATTCCGCTCCGCTCCATGTGGGGCTGAAATCCGGTATCCTTTCAGGATACCCTTGTCGGAATTTGCGTACAGTGGTCAATATAAGTTTCCATATCCTTGTCGCCACGCCCGGAGACGGTGAGGACGACGATGTCTTCCGGCTTAAACTTCATCTTGCTTAATGCACCCAAGGCATGGGCACTTTCGAGGGCGGGGATGATGCCTTCCAGACGGGTCAGTTCAAAGGCGGCGTTCAGGGCTTCGTCATCATCCACGGCAAGGATTTCTGCCCGTTGGGTAGCGTAAAGGTTGGCGTGAAGAGGCCCGATGCCCGGATAGTCAAGACCGGCGGAGATGGAATAAGGCTCTTCTATCTGCCCGTCTTCGCTCTGCATGACAAGGGTGCGGGAACCGTGAAGGATTCCCTTCTTGCCCAGCTGAATGGTGGCGGCACTCATACCGGAACAAACTCCCTTGCCACCGGCTTCGGCAAGGACGATGCGGACGCGCTCATCGTCAAGATAATGGTAGATGCTCCCCGCCGCATTGCTCCCTCCGCCAACACAGGCGACAAGGTAATCGGGATAGTCGCGTCCCTCTTTCTCCTGCAACTGCTTGCGAATTTCTTCGCTGATGACCGATTGCAAGCGTGCCACCATATCGGGATACGGATGCGGTCCCACGGTGGAGCCGATGATGTAGAACGTATCCGACGGATGACAGCACCAGTTGCGTATCGCCTCGTTGGTCGCATCCTTGAGCGTCATGTTGCCGGAAGTGACGGGGACAACGGTCGCCCCCAGCATCTGCATACGCTGCACGTTGATATGCTGCCGCTCCACATCCTTCTTGCCCATATATACGACACACGGCATATCCATCAGGGCGCAGACCGTAGCCGTTGCCACGCCGTGCTGCCCCGCGCCCGTTTCCGCAATGATGCGCTTCTTGCCCATGCTCCGCGCCAGCAGGATTTGCCCGACGGTGTTGTTTATCTTGTGCGCACCGGTATGATTCAAGTCCTCCCGTTTCAGATAGATACGTGCACCGTATTTCGCGCTCAGCCGCTTCGCCAGATAGAGCGGCGAGGGACGCCCGACATAATCGCGGAGCAGCGCGTCATACTCTTCCTTGAAACTCGCGCTTTCCAACACTTTCAGATAGTTTGCCTGCAAATCCGTCACACAGCCGTGCAGTATTTCGGGGACGTAAGCCCCGCCATACTCCCCGTAATACCCTCTGTCATCCACTTGATACGTTTTCATGTCTTTTTGCCGTTTACTTTTACCACACAACCAATTTCGTAATATATCTCCCGTTTCCGCCCGCGGCATTCAGCATATAGACGCCGGCAGGCAAAGTCACGGGATATTCGGTATCGTTTGCCTTGAACAGCAGCACCTGCCGCCCGTCTATCGCATGAACCGAGATGACGGAACCTTCCAGATTGACGAGATGCAGCACCCCGTCCGCATAATAAGCCCCTGCCGCCTCCGTGTCTGACGGCAGAAGAGCGTTGCCGTTGATGTACCGCTTTTCAAAAAGTGCCGCATAATAGTTTATGCCCCCCTCTGCCAATCTGAACGCAAACACCTTCTCCAAGGCAACCAGTACGCCATTCCCACGTGTCCACCCCGTAAAATAATATCCCGCCGAATCAACAAAAGCCTCCAGCTTCACCATATCCCCGTATCTGTATCTGCCGCCGCCCGTTGCATGTCCTCCTTCCGCTGCGGAAACCGTCACCGTCACCAAAAAATCCGCCTCAAACACCGCAAACAACGCCGTATTCTTCACCAGCGGAAATTCATAAGGATTGCTTGTCGAAACACTTTCCCCCTTTGCATCCGTCCACCGCACAAAACGATAGCCGCTGTCGGCAACAGCCGTCGCCTTCACATAGTCCTTATAAAGACCCGTGCCGCCCCCGCTAACTCTGCCGTTTGCCCCGGCGGACACGCTCAACGTATAACTCATCCTCACAAAAACAGCCCGAACAGACATATCTCTCTCCACAACAAACGTAAAAGGATTGTCAGCCGAAAGGCTGTTGCCCGTCTCGTTTACCCACTTTTCAAAGCGATACCCGTCATTAGCGGCTGCCTCCGCTCTCGCTTTTGCATCGGACACATAAGCTCCGCCGCCTCCGGTTATCCAACCGTTCTCGGCAGACAAATTCACCTGACAGTAATTCACATTGGCAATATTCTTCTCAAAATGCGCCTTGACAGCCATGTCGCTCTTCACGGCAAACGTGTAGGGATTGCTGGCAGAAAGGCTGTCACCCGCTGCATTTGTCCACTTCACAAAATGATACTTCGCATGCGCGACAGCGTCCAGCGTTATCTCTGTGTTGTGAGCATATACGCCGCTGCTCTGCTTTACCCGGCCGTTGTCATCGGCAGACAGGCGCACGAGATAAGCATTCAGGGCAAAATGCGCCCGGACATCCGTGTCGCTTTTCGCAACAAACGTGTAGGGATTATCATCGGAAAGGCTGTCGCCGGCTGCGTTTGTCCACTTCACAAAATGATACCCCGCATCCGCGACAGCCTCCGCCTTCACCTTTGCATTGTAAGCATATATGCTGTCGTTCTGCCTTATCGTGCCGTTTTCTTCGGCAGACAAACTCACACGATAATAGCTTGCAACAAAATACGCTCGGACATCCGTGTCGCTTTTCACAACAAACGTGTAGGGATTATCGGCGGAAAGGCTCTCACCCGCTGCATTTGTCCATTTTACAAACTGATGATCTTCAAAAGGGTTAGCCGTCAGTGTCAGCTCCGTGCCATAGGCGACCTTTTCATGTCCGCTGTTTCCGGTTACCCTTCCTTTTACCGAATCATTTGACTCTGCGACAACAGAATAATCATAGGAAAAAATGGAAAGTCCCTGCCATGTAATACGCTTGGCATTGCTTTTCCACCCGTACCTTTCTTCTGATCCTTTCGGTATAAAAACCGTGCAAAATGCCGATACATTGTCAAAAGCATTGTATTCAACGGTTCCCCTGTCCGAGTTGTCCCACTTAAGATAAACACGCCGTAGGTTCGGACAATCCGCAAAAGCCTGATGCTCAATACTTCTTACACTGTTTGGAATGGTTATGGCAGCAAGAGAAGAACAACCGTAAAAAGTCCACCCTGCAATACCTGTTACCCCTTCCTTAATAACGGCAGAATCGAGGGACGTGCATTCCCGAAAAACATTCTCCCCCCAACTTTTTATACTGCCCGGAACGGTAACGATTGTTAAGGATTTACACCGATAAAAAGCCCAATCTCCAAGGCTTGCCAATCCGTCTTCCAAAGTAACGAACTTGAGGGACTCACATTCCTTAAAAACAGCCTCTCCAAAACTTTTCACACTGCCCGGAACGGTTACGGATGTTAAGGATTTGCAACTGCAAAAAGCCCTGTATCCAAGACTTGTTACGCTATTTGGGATAGTTACGTACTTAATTCTTTGATTATCCCAAAAGGCTTCTGCCATAATTTCTGTTACGGCATACTGTTTCCCGTCGTATGTAACTTCTTTCGGAATTATAACGGAATCGTTGGAGTAAAACGGGCTGTTGCCTACGGCAGCGGTATTGCCGATTGTATCTAAACCATATACTAAATTACCGATATTTACATTACCGATATTTACCGCTACTACCGTTTGAAGTACACAGGCAAGGCACAAGCCCGTCAATAAAATCCTCTTTATCATATTATTCAGTTGTAACCTGTCTTCTCCTCTCTTCTGTGGAAAGGGGGCGGGAAAGGATCGCAAATGTATGACTTTTTCAATATACGCCGTGTTCTCTCTGCCTTTGTGATGTGTTTTCTTTATTGGGCTGTCAGGAAAAGATACGGAAGGTTGAGGCGAAACGACAGCGATACCGTCTTCGCCGACTTGGTATCGAGTTTCGCTGACGAAGGCATCAGGTAGAGACGCAATGCATTGCGTCTCTACGACGAAGGGCTTGTCTGAAGAGAAGTAACGCTTAGTCGATAAGGAATAAGGCTTAGTCTTTAAGGAATAACGCTTAGTCGATAAGGAATAACGCTTGTTGTATAAGGAATAAGTCCACTACATGTTAAAAGTGCGTTATTCAGGTAAGGAGAGGGGGTACAAACAAGAGGGTTTTGACCGTATCGAAGAAGAGTAAGGCTTCGTCTCTAAGGAATAGAGCTTCGTCTCTAAGGACTAAGGCTTCGTCTCTAAGGACTAAGACTTCGTCTCTAAAGACTAAGACTTCGTCTCTAAAGAATAAAAA
>LBCX01000247.1 GCA_001657575.1 Bacteroidales bacterium Barb4 | reverse complement strand
CCCCCCCCCCCCCATAAAAACAGCAGAGACGCAAAATCTTGCATCTCTACTGTTGATTGTTTGCGTCTCTATTTCTATTCCTTCATCACAAACCTCCTTGCCACAAACTTCTCTTTCCACTTCGCCCCATTCAGCACATACACTCCGGCAGGCAACGCCGCCGCATACTCGGCATCATCGCCGCCCGCCGTAAATTGCAACATCCTTTCCCTCCTTCATCGTACTGACTGAAATGGAATACCCTGCCAGATTGACCAGATGCAATGCCCCTTCCGCATAATACACCCTTTCTACCCCTAACGGGGTTTCAAACCCTGTTAGGGTTTCTCGTAAATGAAAAGTAACAACCCCTTAAAAAGTAACAACCCCTTAATATGATATAAACACAATCTTCGGCATTCTTCCAAAAGAACCCCTGACAGGTTTTGACCCCTAACAGGGGTTCTCAAAAACAACAAAGGGCTTCACACGTCCCGAAATACTGTAAACTGATATATAATTACCTAAATTTTAATGAAATGAAAACAAAAGAAGAAACAAAGAAAGCAGCGGATAACAAAGTATCCAAGCAAGCAGAGGAAACCGTATCCGCAAGGGACAGGATTAAACTAAGGGGATTATTTGGTATAATGAAAGGAAAGATTCATTACGACGAGGATGCAGACATCTTTAACTTGGAACCGTTATGAACAGTTATTTGCTTGATACACATATCCTGATTTGGTTGTTGAACGGTAATAATCGCCTCAATAAAAACATACGCGAGGACATTGACTATTTTCAACACCTGTACTATGTCAGCGTTGAGACCTTGCGCGAGATTGTCATTCTAAAGTCCTTGAAAAAATAACGTTTGACTGCAATCTGGATAAGATTATTTTCCTTTTGCAAAAGCGTCAGATTAACATCTTACCTATTGAAGCCAAGCATATCAAAGAACTTGAAAAGCTGCCTGTTTCAAAGACGGATAGGAAAATACATGAAGAACCTTTTGACCGTATGCTTATTTTCCAACTCCTCCGTCTCTCATCCTGACGGCAGGATAAAAAAAAGCACATCATGCAGGCAGAAAAAAGCATGAAATATATAAATATGGTGTATTTTCGCCCGCTTAATAAAAGAGGAGGGAACGCAAAGCAACCCCTAACAGGTAACGGTTGAATGACAAGGAAATACATTGACATCAGGCAGATACTTCAGACGAAAGCTCCGTCAATAGCCGGCAAAATTCCCGGCTTTCTGGTCAATTACCTGATCCGCATCGTTCATCAGGACGAGGTAAACCATATCCTGAACAAATACCACGACAAAGACGGCGTAGCGTTCATGCTGGCATTGATTGACTATTTCGACCTCCGTCTTGAATTGCAGGGCGAGGAGAACATACCGGACGGCGGGCGCTTCATTTTTGCCTCCAACCACCCGCTGGGAGGAATGGACGGGATATGCCTGTCAGCCGTTCTGGGCAAACGTTTCGACGGGAAGGTGCAGTGTCCGGTAAACGACCTGCTGCTCTTCATTCCCCAACTGCGCTCCATCTGCATCCCCGTCAACAAGCACGGCAGGCAGGCAAGGGAGACAGCCGTGCAGACTGAGGAAACCTACGCCTCCGACAACCAGATCATCACCTTCCCCGCAGGGCTTTGTTCGCGCAAGATTAAGGGCAAAATCATTGATCTGGAATGGAAAAAGTCCTTCATACAAAAAGCCGTAAACTATCAGCGCGACGTTGTCCCCGTCCGCTTTGAAGGGACAAACTCCCGCTTCTTCTACACTCTTGCCAGCCTGCGCCACGCCCTGGGCATAAAGACAAACCTCGAAATGCTCTACCTTGCGGACGAGTTCTTCCGCAGCCGCCATTCCACCTACCGCATCTCCTTCGGCAAACCCATACCGTGGCAATCCTTCGCTGGCAAGAATCCGGCGGAACAGGCCGCCCGCGTGAAAGCCGCCGCATACAGCCTGAATGTTCACCAGTAACCGCTAACCGTTAATCGTTAAACAGATGCAAGAAATCATCCGCCCCATCGACCGCACACTGCTGAAAGCGGAGCTGACAAAAGCCAAACTTCTGCGTACCACCAACAAGTCGCGGAATGAAATATACATCGTGACAGCCCACGATGCCCCCAGTGTCATGCAGGAGATAGGACGCCTGCGCGAAATCGCTTTCCGCGCCTACGGAGGCGGGACGGGCTTCTCGACCGACATCGACGGGTACGACACCATGGAGAACGCCTACCGGCAGCTTATCGTCTGGAACCCGCAGGAAGAGATGATACTCGGCGGCTACCGCTTCCTTTGCGGCTCCGACGTGCAATTCGACGGCGCGGGAAAGCCCCGGCTGGCTACGTCCCACCTGTTCGACTTCTCCGAACGCTTCATCGGGGAGTTTCTGCCCTATACCGTAGAGTTAGGGCGTTCTTTTGTCACGTTGGAATATCAGGCGACGCGGGAAGGTCAGAAGAAGGGCATCTTTATACTGGACAACCTCTGGGACGGGCTGGGTGCCCTGTCGGTCGTTGACCCGACCCTGAAATACTACTTCGGCAAGGTCACCATGTACAACACCTACAATCAGGAAGCCCGCAACATGATTCTCTACTTCCTCAGCCTGCATTTCCCCGACCCCGACCGACTCATTACCCCCCTCTGTCCGTTGGAAACGGGCATGGACACGGAGAAAATGAAGGGGCTGTTTCCCTACGACAATTTCCGTGACAACTACCGTATGCTCAATCAGGAAGTGCGCAAATTTGGCATCAACGTCCCCCCGCTTGTAAATGCCTACATGAGTCTGTCGCCCAAAATGCGTGTCTTCGGCACAGCCGCCAACCATGCGTTCGGCGAAGTGGAAGAAACCGGCATCCTTATCAACATCAACGAAATACTGGAAGACAAGAAGAAACGGCACATCGAAACCTATCTGGAAGAAGAATACCAGACGGCACAACTTATACGCACATCCAAATGACACATGAAGACTATATGGCAATAGCCGTTCGCGAGGGGGTTGAAGGAATGAGAAGCGGCAAGGGCGGACCTTTCGGGGCGGTAATCGTAGCCAGCGGGGAAATCATCGGTAAAGGTTGCAATATGGTTACCTCACTGAATGACCCGACTGCCCATGCCGAAATGGTTGCCATACGGAATGCCTGCCAAGCCGTGAAAAGTTTTCATCTGACTGATGCCGTTTTATACACCAGTTGCGAACCCTGTCCGATGTGCCTCTCCGCCATGTATTGGGCGAAAATCAAGGAGTTCTTTTATTGTACAGACCGGTTTGATGCGGCGCGGATAGACTTTGCCGATCAATTTATCTATGATGAAATAGTCTTGCCCCTGAACGACCGCACATCAAAAGCCCGCCAAATCCATTTGCCTGCCGCTATGGCACTTTTTGAGGAATGGGCGGCAAGTCAAACTAAAATATCCTATTGATAACTGCATCGGGTGATTTACACGCTTTTTCCATGTGCTTAAAACCCCCTTGCAAACATCCTCCAAAACTCATCTCCCATCTCCCGCCATCGGAGGATAGTAGCCCCGGCGAAGTCTGCCGTGTAACCCGTCAGAAAGGTTTGTGCGGCAGCTTCGCCCTTGCTTTTCAGCAAGGTATTGTAGCGTGTTTCCACGAAAGGCAGTTCCGTCTGTCCCTTTTCTTCAAAATGGGCAACGGAGCGGGTGATTTTCTCTTTGGTCAGTCCCCAGCGGACGGTTGCCAGCTTGTTTGTCCGGCGATAGTTCCAGATGGCGGCGTCCTCGCGGTAGCGGTGTTGCCCGCAGATGCCGAAACAGTCGGGCAGGGACGTGGTGCCGCCAAAGACGGGAATGCGGGGGCTTTGTCCCGGATTGTCAAAGGAAAGCCATGTAACGCCGCCCGTTGCATCAGGCAGCCAATCGCGCAGCTGAATGACAACGGAGTAGGAACATTGCGGCACGGCGACGAGGCGGTTGCGGCTGACCGTCCCCTCCTTAATGCCGTTCAGCATGGCAATCATGTCGGGAGTCATCCAAGGGTTGGCGGAAGGGCTGACAACGGTTTCTTCCGTTTCGCTGTCCGGCTGTTTGACTGACACTTTCAGGTTGCGCGTGCCGTCCCACGCCGTTCCTTCGTAAGTCTGGCGGAGCAGAGCCATGACATCGGTGACGGCTACCGGCTTTTCCGGCTTCACGGTCAGGGGGAGTTCGTCGGCATCGTAGGACAGTTTCAAGGAAGGGGCAAGGCGGGTCAAGATGAAATATTCGCGGATACCAAAGGCTTTTTTGCCGCCGCCGTAGGCTTTCCAGAAGCAGAAAGGCTCTTCCCCGTCCCAATAGCCTGCCTGACGGGCT
>LBCX01000035.1 GCA_001657575.1 Bacteroidales bacterium Barb4 | reverse complement strand
TACGGCTCTACGTTTTTTCTTGTACTACTTGTTGATATGTAAGTATTTCAAAGAACTCGTTCTCGCAATTACTTAAGGATTTCCTAATCCCCTTTTGGCTTTCTGTACACCCCTTCGGATGACCTCAACCCCTTTCCGTTATTGCGGGTGCAAAGATAGACCTTGAACAGACCGCTCCAAACCTTTTGGCATGTTTTTTTGAAAAAAAGCAAAAAAAGATGAATAATGATTGGTATTCAGCAAATTGGATGATTTCTTTTATTTAAGGGCGGGTATGAAAGGGAGCAAAGACTGTATTATTTTGTTGCTCCTGAAGAAGGATGTTACTTATTTATATCTTTGCCCCCATGAAAGTTAAGTTGTTCAATATAAACACTTCCGTTTTCTATATCATTGCGGCGGTGATTATCGGATGTTTCTTTCCGAGGGAGGGGACGTTCCGCTATCAGTTTTTTGAGGGGAAGCCGTGGCACTACGGACTGCTTACGGCTCCGAATGATTTCCCGGTGTATAAGACGGACGGGGAAATACAGACGGAGAAGGACAGCGTGCTTCGTCTGTTCGAGCCTTACTACCGGATTGATCCGACGGTGGAGACGGCGCAGGTCGGAAAGATGAGGCAGGACTATGCAACGGCATCAGGCGGGAAAGTGCCGTCGTCTTATATGCTGTATATCGAGCGGGAGATTATCCGGCTGTATCAAAAAGGAATTGTTTCGCCGCAGGATGCGGAAAGGTTGAGGAAGGACGGGCAGGAGCATATTAAACTTGTAGAAAATAATGTTTCGCGGACGGGCAATGCGGAGGATTTGCTGACGGTGCGCGAAGCGTATGAGCACATTCTGAATAACAGCCCGCAGGGAATGGACAGAGCTGTCCTGCAATCTTCCAATGTCAATAATTACCTGACGGAGAATGCCACCTACGACAAAAGCACGTCCGACAAGGTGGAAGAGGAAATGCTGAACAGCATTTCCGTTGCCAACGGCATGGTGCAGGCAGGGGAACGCATCGTGGATAGGGGAGAGATTGTGGATGCAGAAATATATAATGTGTTGCGCTCGCTGAAAAGCATCCACGAGTCCCGTTCGGGCGGTGCGAAGGTGCAGAGTTTGCAGATGATTGGCGTTGCGCTGCTGATCGGCGGGATTATCTTTTGCTTCTGGCTTTTCCTGTGGTCGTTCCGTCCGGAGATCTGCCGGAGCAGGAAGCATACGATTTTCCTGTTGCTTTGTATTCTGACGGGGTGCGTGCTGACAGAGCTGTGTGTCTCTCTCAGTCTTTTCAATGTGTATATTATGCCCTATGCCATTGTGCCCATTGTGGTGTGTACGTTCTTCGATTCGCGGACTGCCTTGTTCACGCATTTGGTGATGGTGCTGATCTGCTCGATTATGGTGCCCTTCCCGCATGAGTTCCTGCTGATGCAGACGCTGGCGGGGATGGTTGTGAATTATGTGCTGGTGGATTTGTCCGAGCGTTCGCAGCTCATACGGTGCGCGCTCTATATCTTTTTGTCTTATGCGCTGTGCTATACCTGCCTCGCGGTTTATCAGCTGGGAGATTTCTACAAGCTCAACTGGGTGATGTACTTTTATTTCGCCATCAACTTTGTGCTGCTGATGTTCGCCTACCTTTTGGTATATATATTGGAGAAGGTGTTCGGGTACATATCCGCCATTACGCTGGTGGAGCTTTCCAATATCAACAACCCGATATTGAAAAAGTTGTCGGAAACGGCTCCGGGCACGTTCCAACATTCGCTGCAAGTGTCCATCCTCGCCTCCGAAGCGGCTGCCGGAGTGGGAGCCAATGCGGCGTTGGCACGGACGGGGGCTTTGTATCACGACATAGGGAAAATACCGAACCCTGCCTTTTTCACCGAAAACCGGCGGGCGGTCAATCCGCACGACCAGCTGACGCTCGAACAGAGTGCGCGGATTATTATCAATCATGTGTCCGAAGGCATAAAGATTGCCGAAAAGGCGAGACTGCCCGAAGCCATCGTCAGTTTTATCCGCACGCATCATGGAAGCGGGAAAGCGAAATATTTCTACAACTCCTACAAAAACCTGCATCCGGACGGGGAGGTGGACGATGCCGCCTTTACCTACCCCGGTCCCGACCCGTTCACAAAGGAGATGGCTGTCGTAATGATGGCGGACTCGGTGGAAGCCGCCTCGCGCAGCCTCGCGGAATACACGGACGAGAGCATCAGCCGGCTCGTGAACAAGATTATCGACGGGCAGATAGCCGACGGGCTTATGAAACACAGCCCCCTGACCTTTGCCGACATCGAGACGGGCAAGCGGGTGTTTATCGACAAGCTAAAAACGATGTATCATACGCGCATCAGCTATCCGGAGATTATTCGCAAGGAGTGAATGCTTATCAACCCCTAACAGGGTTTGAAACCCTGTTAGGGGTAAAAATTTCCATAAAAATCCTTGCTTTTTCGGATTATTCCATACTTTTGGTGTCCAATTAACCTTTCAGACGCACCGACGGAGACCTTCCGTCCAACGGCGAAGACTCTTCGCCCACCGACGGAAGCCTTCCGTCCACCGACGGAGACTCTTCGCCCACTGACGGAGACCTTCCGTCCACCGACGGAGTCTTTCCGTCCACTGACGGAGACCTTCCGTCCACCGACGGAGCCTTTCCGTCCAACGGCGGAGACCTTCCGCCAAACAACCTAAAAGTCTAATTACTATATACTAACTTCAAAAAATTACTGCCATGAAACGTTTTATTAATTGTTCAGATCATGATTTCGACGCGAATTTGTTCAAAACGGTAAACAACATGAACGAGTACAAAACAGTTCTCAAAATTCCCGCCGAAGTTCTTACAGAAGCAGTTGCTATCCAGAACAGCTGGGTGGTGGACTACAACAAGACGCTTGACCGCAAGAAATGCACGCCTGCCGAGATTGAAAGGAAAAACCTCACCCGCGAGAAGTCCGCTCACCGCATGACCGACATTTTCAATGCCTACGTGCGGTACAACATCAATCTGACCGACGAGCTGCGCTTCGTTTTTGACATCCCTGCACCCCGCACCGGCAACGAACGCATCCCCGCTCCCACCGACAAGCCCAACCTCACCGTCGATCGCAACGCCCACCTCGAAATCACAGTCACCCTCTCCGCCGGTGCCGCCGAAGCCAAGCACGGCAAGCCCGAAGGCGTGGATGCCTACGAAATCTGGGAGCAGGACGGTCTCGGCGCGATAGACGAGAAAAAGCTCAAGTTTCACGGTCGCTACACGAACACCGCCGAAACCTTCCGCTATCCCTTCACCGACATCGGGCGCACCATCACCTTCGTCGCCCGCTGGCTCAACCATCGCGGCGAATCCGGCCCTTGGAGCGATCCGGTTACTATTAGCATCAGCTAAAAACAATTTTTTCAATAATAATAAATGAGAACAGCTAAATTTTTTTCGGTACTAATCCTTGTAATGGGATTAATGTCATGCGCCGATAAGAAACAAGTAACAGCAGAGCAGGTGACGGCAAACAGAGGCGTAAAACTGCAAGTGGAAGCCTGCGAAGAGTTGGCGATGGCAAGCCCGTTGCGTGCTGCCGGTAACGGCGTGAGTCAAAAAGAATCGTTTGCGAAAAGCATTGCCGTCCTTAGTGCGAAAAGCAATTTGGGCAGGGCGTTGGGCGAACAGGTGAGCGGAATGATACGGACGTTTAACCAGCAGCACAGCGCAAACGCCGCAAGTGATTTGGTCGGGAAAGACAGCGAATTGAATGAAAGCTACTTTGAACAGTTTTTGACAAACGTTCGGGTGATATGCTCCAACACGTATGTTCAAAAAGACGGAAGCTACAACGCCTACGTCTGTGTGGAAATGGAGGACGAAAGCCTTTCTTCCATCCATAAAAAGTTGAGCGATGACAAGAAAATACCCATTGACTTTGCCAAAGACCAATTCAAAAAAGAAATGGAAAAGGCAAAGGAGATTACCGAAAACAACAATCCTATTAATTAAAAAAAGGAGAGGCATAAATCCCCGCTGTAAAAGGCGGGGATTGCCGTTTTGCCATGGAGAAGAAAGTTATACAGTTCGTTTTATGTCTGTTTATGCTTATGGGCAGTAGCAACGGGTATGCCGAAAAGAAAACATATATACGGGAATACAGGTACACGGTGGGTGATCATGACAGTAAAATTTCTGCAAAGAATGCTGCTGCCAAACAGATGCGTTGGGAGCTTCTGCAGGTAATAGGGGTATCCATACAGGGCGAGCAATCGCTCTTACGGGACAGCGAGCAAGATGATTATCAGGAGAAAATAGAGTCGATTTCAGCCGGCACGATAGGAATGGAAATTCTTGAAGAAAATTTTGATGGAACGGTGTATTACATTAAGGCAAATATGACTGTTGATCCCGACGAGGTGCGCCAGCGTATTAACGAATTATCGCATAGACGCACTATGGAGAGAAAAATGGAGCAAATGGGGAAAGAGTTTGAATCCAAGCCGAAAATAAAAAGTTCGGGAAAGACTGACGAGCAATTGAAAAGTGAAATCCCGGGAACATACGCTTATTACCATGCCAATAAATTAGAAGATAACACTTTGCTTACATTGGAAGGTACGCTTTCATTGAAAAAAAACGGGAAAATAGCCGATAATGCAACAATGACGCTTACTATAATTGCGGAAAACAGCAATAAGGCTACAATAAAATATGCTATTTCGGCAGCGGGAACATACGACATCAGGAAGTCCCGTTTGGTATATGATTATAGTATAAGCAGTATAAACTTTGAACCTCTAAGGGAACAATCATCCGGTGATAAAGGCGCACAAGATTATTTATATTCCTATATGAATGATATTGTCTTTCCTATAATGAAAGGAGACATGGTAAAAGAGCACGAAGATATAATAACCGAATTAACCGATAAACGATTTGTAGTAGTGGGTGTCGAGGGGAAGGAGGAAACCATTTACAAACGAACCAGTGTTTGGGAAGGAGTTGGTGAAGCACTCGGCAAGGCTCTCGTAGAGGCAGCGCGTCCGGATTGCGAGAAAAACAATACGGGTACGATTATTCTGACAAACAATGATCCGAATCCTTTTACAGTGTATGTGGACGGGGTTAATAAAGGAATCATACAAGGTCGGCAGGTCACTCGTTTGGTTGTACCGGCAGGCAACCACTCAGTGCGTGTCATAGAACAATCCGGTTGGATTCTGCATCAACAAGATTCAAGTTTCAAGCCTTTTGTCCTCGCTAAATGCGGTGAAATGACATGTACATGGGATTAACAACAACTTTTCAATAAAATATAATCAATGAAAAATTTAATTAGGCTTTTAATTGTTATCTCTTTTGTCTTTTCATTTGGCGGTTGTTCTCTTTACGATGAACAATTGAAGAAAGATATTGTTGGAACGTATTCCTATTCTGTTACCGAGACAGTAGATGAACAATTTCTTACAGTTGAAAGTAAGGTTTCATATAAAAATGGGATTTTAAAGGAAAATGCAGTTTTGACTATTACTATTTTTGATGAAAACATTGGCAAAATCACATTAAAATACAAAGCATCGGTAGAAGGGACATACGATATTAAGAATTCTTATTTAATAGGTGAATACAATGCTAATACTATGAAATTCGTACCTGAAAAATCAAAATCTTCCGGTAATGATTATCTGCATAATTATATGTATGAAAATATTCAACCAATTGTGGAAGACCATATTCTTCCTGCTATGAAACAGGAACTGCTGCAAGGAATTGGAGGAAAAATAGTAGAATTGGATGATAATCGCTTAGTATTAGATGGAAACGGGGAACAAATGATTATGCAACGTGTCGGCTTTTGATTAATCATACCACCATCGTTTGCCGGCTTAGCTGCCGCGAAGAATCCGGCTTCTTCTACCCGTAATCATCCGCATTAGCTAATAATTCAGGCTATGCAAGTCTTTCGGAGCTTGCATAGTATTCAATAAACCTCCCAAAAGAACGATACAAACTATTCGGTCGTCCTTTCAGGACTCTCCTAACGGTGTCATCTTTGACCCCACATTCCGCTGTGCTGCATGTGGGGCTGAAATCTCTTGCCCCTGTGGGACATTTGTGTAATATATAAAATCAAGAATAAAATGGCAAAACAGAAAGCGGCTGCGGAAGAGCCTTTGGAAAAGCAACTTTGGAAGACGGCGGATACGCTCCGCAAAAACATTGATGCGGCGGAATACAAGCATATCGCATTGGGTCTTATTTTCCTCAAATATATTTCTGATGCTTTTGAAGAGCTTTATGCCAGACTGAAAGCCGAAGAAGAACAGGGTGCCGACCCCGAAGACAGGGATGAATATAAAGCCGAAAACGTATTTTTCGTACCGGCGGAAGCCCGCTGGTCGTTTTTGCGTTCAAATGCAAAACAATCCGGAATCGGGAAGCTGGTGGATGAGGCAATGGATGCGATTGAAAAGGAAAACACTGCCTTAAAAGGTGTTTTGCCGAAAGTCTATGCGCGGCAAAACCTTGATCCGGCAAGTTTGGGCGGTCTTATTGATCTTGTGGGAAATATTGCTCTGGGGGATGCCAAAGCGCGGAGTGCGGATGTTCTCGGACATGTGTTTGAATATTTCTTGGGAGAGTTTGCGCTTGCCGAAGGGAAAAGGGGCGGGCAGTTCTATACGCCGCGCAGCGTGGTGGAATTATTGGTTGAAATGTTGGAGCCGTACAAGGGACGGATATTCGATCCCTGTTGCGGTTCGGGCGGTATGTTCGTGCAATCCGAGAAATTTGTGCTTGAACATCAGGGGAAAGTAAACGACATTTCCATTTACGGGCAGGAGAGCAATCAGACGACTTGGCGGTTGTGCAAGATGAACCTTGCCATTCGCGGCATAGACAGTTCGCAAGTCACATGGAACAGCGAAGGTTCGTTTTTGAATGATGCGCACAAGGATGTGAAAGTTGATTATATCATTGCCAATCCGCCGTTTAATGTAAGCGATTGGGGCGGCGACCTGATACGGAATGACGGACGCTGGCAATATGGCGTGCCGCCTGCGGGGAACGCCAACTTTGCATGGATGCAGCATTTCATTTATCACTTGTCGCCTGCGGGGCAAGCCGGCGTAGTGTTGGCAAAAGGGGCATTGACCTCCAAAACAAGCGGTGAAGGCGAAATCAGAAAAGCCTTGATTGAAGCGGGTTTGATAGACTGCATCGTAAACCTGCCTGCCAAATTATTTCTAAACACACAAATCCCTGCCGCCCTTTGGTTTTTGAGCCGTAACCGCGGGAACCGCAACAAGAACATTCTGTTTATTGATGCCCGAAACCTTGGGCATTTAATCAACCGCAGAACCCGTGAACTTTCCAAAGAAGACATTGAAAAGATAGCTGGCACTTACCATAATTGGCGTAATGCGAACAACAACTATGAAGACATTGCAGGGTTCTGCGCTTCCGCTCCCATTGCTAAAATAAGGGAACTGGATTATGTACTTACTCCGGGACGTTATGTAGGTTTGCCGGATGATGAAGATGATTTTGACTTTAAGGAACGGTTTACGGCTTTGAAAGCGGAATTGGAAGTGCAATTGAAAGAAGAGGCGGAGCTGAATAGAATTATTGCTGATAATCTTTTAAAGATTAGGATTGATGAGTGAGTGGAAGGAAGTTAAAATAGCAGAAATCACTTTGAAAATAAAATCAGGAGGAACCCCTTCTACCAGCAAAAGTGAATACTATAACGGAGAAATTCCTTGGTTGAATACAAAGGAAATAAATTTCAATAGAATAACTTTCACGGATAAATACATAACAGAATTAGGACTAAATAATTCATCAGCCAAATGGATAAAAGAAAATTCAGTTATTGTTGCTATGTATGGAGCTACAGCAGGGAAAGTTTGCATAAACAAGATTCCTTTAACAACGAATCAAGCCTGCTGTAATTTAATTATTGATACACAAAAAGCAGACTATAATTATATCTATTATTCTTTATGTGATAATTATTTAGAATTAGAAAATTTGGCTGTCGGTGCTGCTCAGCAAAACTTAAATGTTGGAGTGATTTCTAATTTTATAATCAATATTCCCCCTCTCCCTGAACAACGCGCCATCGCCTCAGTCCTTAGCAGTTTAGATGATAAAATAGATTTACTGCATCGACAAAATACGACACTTGAGAAAATGGCTGAAACATTGTTTAGGCAGTGGTTTGTGGAAGAAGCAAAGGAAGAATGGGAAGAGACTATCTTAGATACTGTTATTTCAATAAAAGGAGGAACAACACCAAGTACGAAAGAATCTAAATTTTGGGATGGCGATATTTATTGGACAACACCTCGAGATCTATCAAATCAATCTACTGTCTTTCTATTTGATACTGAAAGGAAAATCACACAAAAGGGACTTGAGCAAATTGGGTCTGGATTACTTCCGGTAGGAACTGTTTTGCTGTCTTCGAGAGCACCTATTGGTTATTTAGTAATTACTGAAATACCTGTTGCTATTAATCAAGGTTATATTGCTATTATATGTGATAAAGAAGTTTCTAACAATTTTATGTATTTGTGGTGTAAACACAATATGGAAGAAATTAAAAACGCAGGTAACGGTTCTGTTTTTCAGGAAATTTCAAAATCTGTTTTTAGAAAATTATGTATAACTTTGCCCCCAATTGAAGTTTTGAAAAGATTTGACAAAACGATAGAACCAAGCTTTAATAAAATAAAAGCAAATCAAATTCAAATCCACACACTAACAACTTTGCGTGATACATTATTGCCAAAGTTGATGAGTGGAGAAGTAAAAATAAAAGAACAATGAATGCAATTAATTCAGTAACAGAAGAACAGAAGTTTTTATTGTGCAGAGAATGCTCATTAGCGGCTTTGTCTATTGGAGATGGTCTTACGCTCATTCGTAAATATGATTTTGTAAAGCATGGATATGCCACACAGGCCTTTTTCATGCTTTCAATAGGCATAGAAAGACTTTTGAAAATTATACTCATTTATCATCATAGAAAAAATAACAATAATAAATTTCCGGATAATGCTGTATTAAAAAAGATTGGACATAATATTAAATCTATGTATGATTCGGCAATCAGCATAGCGGATGAAATTGGGAACCCAGATATATATAAACCGTTAAAAGCGGATCCAATTTTCGATTTGATTATTGATTTTCTTACTGATTTTGCTCGTTCATCAAGGTATTATAATTTAGATATACTTACAGGCAATACTAATCAAACGGATGAGCCTTTGAAAAAATGGGATTCTACAATTAATAAAATAATTGTAGAGAGACACTACAAACATAATCCTCAAAAATCCAAAGTTACTTTAAAAAGTGCAGAAGCTATAGATAATATTGTGAATGTTTCATTCTATAATGAGCAAGGAGAAGGTGTTAATAATATTAAAGACTTCTATTTAGAAGGTATGACTGTTGATGTTAAACAAAAATATTCAATGTTTTATATATACTGCATAATTCGCTTTCTAAGTAATCTTATTTTCTACTTAGATAAAAATTATTATCCCTTTGTCAGTGAATATTTTTCTATCTTCAGACTGACAGATGATACTTATATAAGAAAGTGTAAAACATGGAATATTTATAAAAAATAACGGTAAGAGATATGAACATAACGAACGAACAAGCCGATTATTTATTGAAACTTCCCAAAAAGGTTGTTGGAAAAGAAGGGCTGCTATCCCGCTTAACTATTGAGCAGAAGTTTCTTTTTAATGAACGCTTTGAATTGGTTTCGGAAGAAGAGAAAGATTTTACTTTTTTATGGGAAATCCGACAAAGTACTAAACAGACAATTCGTATCAGTCTTCATTTTCAAGAGAACGACAGTAAAATAGGGTTGCTTCGTGTTGATTTCAACGGCGGGCACAAGAACCCCGAAGCTATCACTGAATATTTGCCCGAAAGATTTCATCCGTATGCGGGAAAAGAATTTTCAAACAAAGAACATCATATTCATTACCATGTGGACGGGTACAAACCTTTGGCTTGGGCGATACCGTTGGCTGATGATAGTTTTGAAATTAAAGCAATTGACGAAAACGACTTTAATCATTGCTTTGCGGATACAATCAGATTGTTTGCGCAAACGGTAAATATAGAAACGGAAATAACTATCAATACTCTTTTTTATGAGTGACAGCTGGATAAATAATAGTATAACCGGATATTATAATTGGCTTCGGGAAAAAACTGAAGTGTCAAAAGATGAGAATACGGAATGGTATGCCGTAACTACTCCTTTCATGGGACTGTTTAATGATACTATTGAGATTTATGTCAAGCTGAAAGACGATACAGTTATTCTATCGGATGACGGTTTGACACTTTCTAATTTGGAACTTGCCGGCTCTTCCGTTTTGCGATCTCCAAAGCGAAAAGAATGGCTTGACATGACGTTGTTGAACTATGGAATAACTTTAACAGATAATGAACTTCAAACTACGGGGACTGAAAAAGACTTCAATCAGAAAAAGCATAATTTGATATGTGCCATTTCAGAAATATCAGATATGGCAATGACGGCTAAACATACGGTCGCCTCGTTGTTTAATGAAGATGTAAGGGGTTTTCTTGATGAACAAAGTATAATTTATACCCCGCAATTTATAGCTAAAGGGGGAACCGGTATTGAATTTACATTTGACTTTCAAATTGCAGGCAGGCAAAAAGAATTGGTTATTAAATCTTTTAATGCTCTTAATAAATTGAATGTTCCTAATTTTTTATTTGGGTGGGAAGATATTAAAGGTGCAAGAAAAAGAATATCAGGTAAGGAACTGGAAGGGATAGCCATTATAAACGATGCGGATAAGGATTTGAAACAGGAATATATTGTTGCCCTCGAAAGTAAAGGGGCGGGAACTGTTTTATGGAGCGAACGGCATCGACCGGAAATGTTGGAAAAACTAACAGCATGATGACAAAGATTACAGAAAGCGATATTGAGGCATTAGCCATTGAACGCTTGGAACAGCTTGGCTACGAATATATCTATGCCCCTGATATTGCGCCGGAAGGCACGGTTTCAGAACGAAAATCTTTTGAGCAAGTATTGCTTATAAAGCGGTTGGAAGGTGCGATCAGAAGGATTAACCCGGATATTCCCGCCGAAGCGCAAGCCGAAGCGATAAAAGAACTTCAACGCATAAGCTCACCCGAACTGTTGACCGCCAATGAAACTTTTCATCGTTTCCTGACGGAAGGTATCCCTGTTTCCAAAAGAGTGGACGGGGAAGACAGAGGGGACAGGGTTTGGATCATTGATTTCAACAATCTTTATAATGAGTTTGTGGTTGCCAATCAGTTTACGGTAACAGAAAACGGGAAAGAGAAAAGGCTTGATGTCATCCTTTTTGTCAATGGTATTCCTTTGGTTGTCATCGAACTGAAAAATCCGGCGGATGCAAATGCTACTCTCCTTTCGGCATTCAGGCAAATGGAAACCTACAAAAAGGAGATTCCAAGTTTGTTTACGTACAATGGCTTTGTGGTCATATCAGACGGATTGAAGGCAAAAGCCGGTTCGCTTTCGGCGGATTTCAGCCGTTATATGGCTTGGAAATCGGCGGATGGGAAAACAGAAGCGTCCCGTTTGGTCAGCCAATTGGAAACACTTATTACGGGTATGCTGGATGAAGAAACCTTGATTGATTTGATCAGGCATTTTATTGTTTTTGAAAAAGCGAAAAGGGAAGAGGCAGGAATTACAACAATAACTACCGTCAAGAAATTAGCCGCTTATCATCAATACTATGCGGTAAACAGAGCAGTAAAATCCACGTTGAGAGCCTCGAATTACACGACGATGAAGCAAGAAACGGCTTTAAGTGCAGTACGGCAAATTCCGGAATGTTACGGTTTGCCGGGGGTAAAGCAGCAACCGGCGGGCGACAGAAAAGGAGGTGTGGTTTGGCATACGCAAGGGAGCGGGAAATCGTTGTCGATGGTTTTCTTTGCCGGTAAAATCGTTTTGGCAATGGATAATCCGACCCTGTTGGTCATCACTGATCGCAATGATTTGGATGATCAATTGTTCGGTACCTTTGCCGCATCCAAACAATTGCTGCGGCAGGAGCCTGTTCAGGCAAAAGACAGGGGAGATTTAATCAAACTGTTGAAAACAGCTTCGGGCGGTGTTGTTTTTACCACTATTCAAAAGTTTCAGCCCGAAGAAGGGAATGTATATGAAAGGCTTTCGGACAGGGAAAATATTGTGGTTATTGCAGACGAGGCACACAGGACGCAATACGGTTTCGGGGCAAAAACAAAAGATGAGAGGGACAAGCAAGGCAATGTAGTCGGAAAGAAAATAGTTTACGGCTTTGCCAAATATATGCGCGATGCTTTACCCAATGCCACTTATTTGGGATTTACGGGAACGCCCATTGAAAATACAGATGTCAATACGCCCGTTGTTTTCGGTAACTATGTGGATGTTTACGATATTGCACAGGCGGTTAAAGACGGGGCAACCGTGCGTATTTTCTATGAAAGCCGTTTGGCTAAAGTGGAGATGAGCGAAGAAGGCAAACGCTTGATTAATGAATGGGACGGAGACTTTGAGGAAGAGGATAACGCTGATACTCAAAAAGCCAAAACCAAGTGGACACAACTTGAGGCTTTGATAGGAAGTGAAAACCGTATTGATAATATTGCAAAAGATATTACAGCGCATTTTGAACTGAGGCAGTCGGTATTTGAAGGCAAGGGAATGATTGTAGCCATGAGTCGCAGGATTGCGGCAGAGTTATATGATGCCGTCATTAAAATAAAGCCCGAATGGCATTCGGATAAATTAGGCGAAGGTGTTATTAAAGTAGTGATGACTTCTTCCTCATCCGATGGTCCGCAACTATCGAAACATCATACAACCAAAGAGCAGCGCAGGGCTTTAGCCGAAAGGATGAAGAATCCGAATGATACATTGAAATTGGTCATTGTTCGGGATATGTGGCTTACCGGTTTTGATGCGCCGAGCATGCACACCCTTTACATTGACAAGCCGATGAAGGGGCATAACCTGATGCAGGCAATAGCAAGGGTGAATCGTGTGTATAAAGACAAGCCGGGCGGTTTGATTGTTGATTATTTGGGTATTGCATCGGATTTGAAAAAGGCACTTTCCTTTTACTCCGATGCAGGGGGGAAAGGCGATCCTGCCATTTTGCAGGAACAAGCGGTTCAATTGATGTTGGAAAAGAAAGAAGTTGTTTCTCAAATGTATTACGGATTTGAGTATGCAGATTATTTTACGGCGGATACTTCAAGAAAACTTTCCTTGATTCTTGCTGCCGAAGAACATATTTTGGGCTTGCCTGACGGCAAAAAAAGATATATAAATAAAGTAACCGCCTTGGGCAGGGCATTCGCCATTGCCATACCCCACGAGCGGGCTATGGAAGTGAAAGATGAAATTTCATTCTTCCAAGCGGTAAAAGCCCGTTTGGCAAAGTTTGGCGGAACGGGGTCGGGAAGAACGGACGAAGAGATGGAAACTACCATCCGGCAGGTGATAGACAAAGCGTTGGTTTCCGAACAGGTCATTGATATTTTTGATGCGGCAGGGATAAAGAAGCCTGACATTTCTATTCTTTCGGAAGAGTTTTTATCCGAACTAAGGGGGATGAAACATAAGCATATAGCTTTGGAGGTGCTGAAAAAACTGTTGAACGATGAGATAAAATCGAGGGCGAAAAAGAATTTTGTGAAAAGCAGGACACTTATGGAAATGCTGGAAGAGTCTATTAAAAAATATCATAATAAGATACTGACGACGGCAGAGGTGATAGAAGAACTTATCAGTCTGAGTAAGGCTATTGTGGAAATGGACAATGAAGCTGAGGCTATGGGTCTGACCGACTTTGAGTATGCTTTCTATACAGCCGTTTCAGCCAATGACAGCGCACAGGAATTGATGGGGAAAGATAAATTGCGGGAGCTGGCTGTTGCCCTTACTGAAACTGTCCGAAAAAATGCAACTATTGATTGGACGATTAAAGAAAATGTGAGAGCCAAATTGAGAGTTGCCGTAAAAAGGATTTTGCGGGACTACGATTATCCGCCGAAGATGCAATCATTGGCAATTGATACGGTTTTGGAGCAGGCGGAAATGATGGCGGAGGAAACCGGTAGGTAAGCATATAAACGTGTAAAAAATGGAATGGAAATATATCAACGAGTTTCACAAGGATTGGATGGAGCGGAGCCGGCAGTCAATAGAATACTGGAAGGCGCATCCCATGTCGTTGGAAGATGTAAAGAAGCAGCAGGAGATGTTGAACAGGCAGAGGGCTGCAAGGGAAGGCAGGTGTCCCGAAGGGGCAAAAGACTTCAGCCCAACGTAAAGCGAAGCGGTACGTTGGGTTGAAGATAAATACATACCAATAAAGTTCTGAAAGAACAATACAAAAACGCAAACGATGGTTTACAATGCAATGTATATTTGGTCGTCCTTTGACCCCACATTCCGCTACGCTGCATGTGGGGCTGAAATCTCTTGCCCCTTCGGGGCATTTGTGTAACATTAGTCAATAATTTTATGTTGAAAGAAAATATCCGGTTATACCTCTATGCCTGCCTCGCTGTGTTGGCATTCGTGCTTCTCCCGTCCGGTTGCCGTTCTGTCCACAAGGTGGCGGTGACGGATGCTGTGACGGCTAAGGCGCACACTGAGTTTCTTGAGTTGATGGAGAGCAAGGCGTACCCGTTTCAGACGTTGTCGGCGCGGATGAATGCCGAGTTGGTGTTTCCCGGCAAGGAAGTTAGTTCGCGGATAGATTTGAAGATGACAAGGGACAGTGCTTTTGTCTTGTCTGTGCAACCTTTGCTGGGCATCGAGATGTTTCGCATACGGCTGACGCCGGACAGTGTCACGGTGATTGACCGCATGAACCAGCGTTATGTGTCCGAAGGCTATGCCGGATTGCAAAGCCGGACGGCTGTTGCCTTCAATTTCTATAATCTGCAAGCTCTGCTTGTCAATCACCTCTTTTATCCGGGCGAACAGGGACTTTCCCCCGAACATTATCACCGCTTCCTGCTGAAACAGGAGGGCGTTACGGCGGAAGTAAAAGCCAAAGATGCGGCGGGACTGCTTTACACCTTTACGGCGGACGGGGACGAGAAGCTGCTGTCCATCCATATATCCGATGCTTCGGAGAGCTTCGCCGTTCAATGGCTGTATGACAAGTTCAGTCTGACGGACGGAGGTCGTCCACCCTTTCCCATGCTGATGGATGTGAAGCTGTTTTCTGACGGGGCGGAGCAAGGGAGTGTCAAGATGAACTTTTCCCGTGTGCAGGCTGATGTTCCCGTTCAAACGGATGCCGTCGTTCCCGCCAAATACCGGCGTATTACGTTGTCGGAAATATTGAAATCATTGAGTAAATAAGTTATGAGATACTGCCGGATTGCCTTGTTTATGCTGTGTTCCGTCCTGACGGTTTCTGCACAGAAATCATCGGACGTGAGCCACTTGGAGAAGCAGCGGAAAGAAGCCCTTGCCGAAATTGAAACTACCAACAGCCTGCTGAAAGAGACTGTGCAAACTGCCCAAAACTCCTTAAACCGGCTGAACCTCCTCACCCGTCAGATAGTCTCCCGCAAGCAGGTTATCAATCTGACCAATCAGGAAATAACTGCCATTGATGCCCAAATCTCCGAACTCGACAAAGAGCTTACCGGACTGCGAAAAGAGCTGGCGACCAAACAGACCAACTACAACAAATCCCTGCAAGCCATGCGGCGACAATCGCCTTACGACAAGCTGCTGTTTGTCCTTTCTGCCGAATCATTTACCCAATCCGTGCGCCGTATGCGCTACCTGCGCGAATACGCTTTCTGGCAGAAACGACAGGCAACCGACATCGCCGCCCAACAAAAGGAAGTGGAAGACAAACAGGAACAACTCCGCCAAACGCGCTCGGAGAAACAGTCCCTCCTGTCCCAACGGGAAGAAGAAAATAAAAAACTGCTCGGCGAAGAATCCAACCAGAAGCAGGAAGTGCAACAAATCAACCGCAAGAAAACCGCTCTGCAAACCGACCTGAAAAAGAAACAGCAGCAAGCCCAAGCCCTCAACCAGCAGATAGAGAAACTGATAGCCGAAGAAATAGCTGCCGCCGAAGCCGCCCGCAAGAAGCAAGCCGCCGAAGCCGAAGCTGCCCGCAAAAAACAGCTTGCCGAAGCCGAAGCTATCCGTAAAAAGCAAGCTGCTGAAGCCGAAGATGCCCGTAAAAAGCAGCTTGCCGAAGCCGAAGCTACCCGTAAAAAGCAGGCTGTCGAAGCTACCGCAAAAGCCACAACAGAAAAGCAATCTTACGTTGCCGCTCCTGCTACTAAACCTGCCGTCACTCCGCCCGCTGC